>CAINKA010000136.1 GCA_903849835.1 uncultured Alphaproteobacteria bacterium | reverse complement strand
CGTGCCTCGATTTTTGCGTAAAATTTTTTGCAATATCGGGAATATTACGAAAAATTTTACGCAAAAAAGAGCAAAAATTTACGGAAAAGCGAGGCACGCTGAGTTTGAATACAGGCTCTAAAGTTGACAACAAAAACTCCATCACCACAATCCGCGACCCTTACGATTCTCCCTTTGAAAAACGTCAGTTTTTTCGAAATTTTTTGAGGCAAATTTCTCGCAAGAGATACATCTCAAAAGACCAATGGGCGTGCAATTACAATCACTTAAATCATGACTAAAAGAATTAATGCTAAGAAAAAGATTAGCAGAAAATTGGGCGCGAGCCTTTGGGGTCAAGCGAAAGATCCTTACCTAAAAAGAAACTACAAACCGGGACAACACGGCGCATCATCAAAAGGCAGAAAGAGCGATTACGGAAATCAGCTTCTCGCCAAACAAAGAATGAAATTTTATTACGGTAACATTTCCGAAAGACAATTTTTCAACACTTTCACCCTTGCTTCAAAATCAAAAGGCGATGTCAGTGAAAACTTTATCGGACTGCTTGAGAGTAGACTGGATACCGTCGTTTACCGCGCCAATTTTGTTCCAACAGTTTTTGCCGCAAGACAATTTGTGAATCACAAACATGTCACCGTGAATGGTAAAACGGTGAATATTCCATCTTACAAAGTGAAGGTCGGAGACGTTGTGCAAGTGCGCGAAAAATCTCGTAAACTTGCTGTCGTGATTGACGCTTTGCAAAAAATGGAACGCGATATTCCAAGCTATGCGCAACTAGACAAAGAAAATTTTTCTACAAAATTAACTGCGAAACCAACTTTCGCAGAAGTTCCATATGCCGCTGAAATGCAGCCGCATTTGATTACAGAATTTTATTCGAGGTAAATGTAGTGGCGACCCTTGTGGTCGCCAGCGGGCTGGCACAAGGCCAGCCCCTACAGTTTTTCTGCAAGTTTACAAAATTCTTCGATCGTTAAATTCTCCGCACGCAATTCTGGCTTTATTCCCGCCTCTTTCAAAATTTCTTCAGGATTTTCAAAAATACTTTTCAGTGATGAGCGCAACATCTTGCGACGCTGATTAAATGCTGCTGCAACAACCTTTTCCAACTTTCCAAATTCAACATTTGCCAGCGGTTTTGCTCGCGGAATAATTTGTACGATTGCCGAAGTGACTTTTGGTTGCGGTGTAAAAACCGTCGGACTCACGGTAAAAAGCATTTTGGTTTCGCATAAAAAATTCACCATCACCGCGAGACGACCATAGTGGTTTTCGCTAGGTCTAGCAACGATCCGCTGCACCACTTCTTTTTGAAGCATCAGATGCATCGACTCGATTTTGTCGGAAATTTTTAGCCATTTAAAAAGCAAAACGGTTCCGATGTTGTAGGGGAGGTTGGCGATTATTTTGAATTTTTTTGCAGAGTCGTAATTGTGAAGCAGCGCGTCGGCATTGATGATTTCTAATCGTTCACCGTAAAAATTTTTCAGCTCATTCAGCGCTTCGTGGCAGCGCTCATCTTTTTCAATCACCGTTAATTTTTTAGCGCCGGCATCGAGGATTGAGCGGGTTAGGCTTCCTGGTCCGGGGCCGATTTCTAGCACTTCGGATTCAGTTAAATCGCCAGCTGCGCGCGCGATTTTGTCGGTGAAATTTTTGTCGAGAATGAAGTTTTGGCCGAGGGATTTTTTGGCATCGAGGCCGTATTTTTTTATGAGATCGGAGGTGGAGGGGAGGTTGAGCATGATTTTGATTTGTAGGGGCTGGCCTTGTGCCAGCCCGCGGGCGACCACAAGGGTCGCCCCTACATGGAATTATAAAATTTTCTCCGCTTCAACAAACTTATGCCCAAGCGCATCCGCAACCGCTTTGTAAGTAACTTTCCCATCAATCACATTCAGTCCATTTCTCAAATGAATGTCGCCGAGCAAGGCTTTTTTGTAGCCTTTATTCGCTAGCGCCAAAGAGAAAGGCAAAGTCGAATTTTCGAGTGCTTGCGTCGAAGTTCTTGCAACTGCACCCGGCATGTTGGTGACGCAATAATGCACGACGCCGTCAGTGACGTAGGTTGGATTGCTGTGCGAAGTTGGTTTGCTGGTTTCAAAACATCCGCCTTGATCGATTGAAATATCAACCATCACCGAACCTTTTTTCATTTTTTTCACGAGTTTTGCGGAAATTAATTTCGGAGCTGCAGCGCCGGGAATTAAAACTGCGCCTACTACAACATCAGCTTCAATCGCATTTTTTTCGATATTTTCGATTGAGGCGTAAAGCACTTCTGCGGAGCTTCCAAAAATATCGCAAAGATAGCGAATGCGTGACAAAGATTTGTCGAGGATCACAACTTCTGCGCCCATGCCAATCGCGACTTTAGCAGCATTTGTTCCCGACACTCCTCCGCCAAGAATTACAACTTTTCCGCGAGCAACTCCGGGAACTCCTCCGAGTAAAACACCGCGTCCACCTTGCGCTTTTTCCAAAGCTTTTGCACCGGCTTGAATCGAAAGTTTTCCCGCAACTTCACTCATCGGAGCGAGAAGCGGAAGCGAGCGATCAGCTGCAGTGACGGTTTCAAAAGCAACCGCGATACATCCAGATTTAATCAGCATTTTTGTTAATTCCGGCTCTGCTGCTAAATGCAAATAAGAAAAAATAATTTGGCCTTTGCGTATCATTGCGCATTCAGATTTTTGCGGCTCTTTCACCTTCAAAATCATTTCAGCTTTTCCATAAATATCTTTCGCCGAGGCGGCGATTTTCGCGCCTGCGGCGACATATTGGGCGTCGGAAAAATCGATTGCAGAACCTGCATCTTTTTGCACCAAAACTTGGTGGCCAGCATCGACTAATTCGCGCACGCCAGATGGTGTTGCACCAACGCGATATTCGTGATCTTTAATTTCTTTTGGGATGCCAATTAGCATAAATTTCTCCGTTTATTGAGGTTGTTAAATTATTTTTGAAATTTTGATGATGTTGCTTTCGGATGAGGTGAGGCTTGAGTGTAGCTGATATTCAAATTGAAAAGTTTTTTTGGCAAGCTCGATTTCTTTTTCCAAATTTTTTCCTTTTAAAAATAAACAATAGCCATCTTTTTTTAGAAATTTTTTGCTGTAAGTGAGAAGTTGATCAAGTGGTGCAAGGGCGCGAGATGTGATACAATCGAATTCAATTGCCGCCAATTCTTCTAATTTTGTTTGGTGAATAAAAATTCTTTTTTGCGAAAAAAGTTTTGCGCGACGTAAAAATTCGCATTTGCGAAAAGCTTTTTCGATCAAGTGAATTTCGCGAAGACCGAGAATTGAAAGAATAATTCCGGGAAATCCTGCGCCACTTCCAAGATCAGCAAATTTTGCATTTTTATTTTCGATGAAACGCAAAAGCTGTGCGCAGTCAAGAATGTGGCGGTTCCAAATGTCTTCGATTGTTGAATTGCCGATGAAATTAAAATTTTGATTTTCTTGCAAAAGCAGCAAAACAAAATCCTCAAGATTTTTGATTTGAGAATTATCCAGCTCACAAAATTTTTTTATTTCCTTTAAAGCGGCGGCTTTTTTTATTTCGAATTGCATTTTTTTGAAGTTTAAAAATGAGGGCGCGCTTTTTAAAAACGTCGAAAAACTTAGCAATTAAAAACAAAACTTGACGCTGCTAACTCGCAAAGATAAAAAATTTTTTTCTCAGTTTTTTATACCAATTCCAGTTGAAGAAGCCGATTAAACTT
>CAINKA010000135.1 GCA_903849835.1 uncultured Alphaproteobacteria bacterium | reverse complement strand
TGGCTCGGTGCCCAGAATCATGCTTCGACAGGCTCAGCATGACATTTGGTCAAAATTGTTTTTTCTTAAAATCGTGGAACGCCATGAAAATCATCAGCGGGATGTAGATCAGCGATTGCCACAAAATCACTTTTAAGTTTCCAAAATCGGAAATGCCGTAATTCAACCATTCGCTTTGTCCGAATAAATCGAGGCGAGGAAAAAGCGCGGAAAGAAATTTTAGAGAAGTGCCGAGAAGATGACTTTTTACTTGAGCCACATCTTCCGGCAAATTAATTGCCATCACAAAAACTCCCATCAGGCGCGAGATAATGTAAAAGCCGAACGAGGCCATGATCGCAGAAAAAGAATTTTTTAAAATTAGCGAGGCCAAAAGTGAAAAAGAAATCACGATTAAAATTTCCGAAAGCAAACTTGCTGACCAAATTAAAAGCCCGAATTTGTTAGAATTTGTGACGAGCAAAATCGCTAAATTCAGCGGAATAAAAATTAAAAAAGCGGTGAGAAGAAATCCGATCAAATAGCTCAAAATAAATTGCTCGCGCGAGATCGATTTTGAAATGATGAATTCGACTTCTTTGTTTTCGAAAGAGCGGCTGATGCTGAGGCAGACGAATAAAATCATTCCTACTGCGAGTATTGCGCGGCTTGATCCCGCGATGTATGCCGCAGTCATTTGTTGCTGCTCGGTTAATGCGGTGGTGCCAAGAAAAATCGAGATTGAAAATGCGGCGATGAGCGTGATGAAGAGCCCGATGTAAAGGCGATCTCTAACGCCGTTGAGGAGGATGTATTTTAGGATGGAGAGCATGAGTTTGTATGTCAGTTAAATACAAATGTCATGCTGAGCTTGTCGAAGCATGATTCGGGGCACTGCGCCTAGAATCATGCTTCGACAAGCTCAGCATGACATTGTGGTATTGGGGCATTGAATGAATTTAGAAAAATTTTCGTCTATTGGTGTCGAATTTATTTTGCATGTCGCGGTCAATTTTGTCAGCTGTGCTGCCACTTTTGACGATGGTTGCTTTGATGAAAATCACAGTTTCTGTGATTGAAGAATCTTTGCTGACCGATTTAAAAAACCATCCGATGATGGGAACTCTTCCCAAGAATGGAATGCCGCTGTCAGTGTCGCTGGTGCTTTCTTTCATCAAGCCGCCGATCACAAAAACATTTCCGCTTTGGATTTTGGCAATTGTGGTGAGGTCTCTGGTTTGGATGACGGGAACTTTATTTTCGACCGTAACTTTTCCGTTATTGTCGGTAGGGCTTGCAGGATCAACCACCCATTCGCTACGCACTGAAAGTTGCGGGCGAATATTCATCGTGATTTCGTTGGTGCGCAAATTAATCGATGGCGTGATGTCGAGTTGAACGCCAACTTTTTCTTCATTTTTTGTGGAAGTTTTTGTGGTCGCAACGATCGAGGTTGATGTGCCGTTCGAGCTTGAGCTTTGGCTTTGCACGACGGTGAAATAAACTAATTTATCAGCAAAATTTAAAGTGGCTTTTTGATTGTTGATGGCGTGAAGACGAGGACTGGAAAGTGTTCGAGTTGATCCGAATGTTTCAAGTGCGCTGATTGAGGCGGTGAGGTCTCCTCCCATAACTTCTGTTGCGACATAGCTTAGAGGTCCTCCAGCTGTGTATCCGTTTGTGGTGGTCAGATTGTTTGCTTTGCCAAGCATTTTCCAATCAACACCAGTTTTGTAAACATCGGTCAATTTTACTTCGACTACTTTTGCTTCGATTAAAACTTGTGCCGATGCACTTTTTTCAACGTCTGCCAAATATTTTGTAACTGAAGAATGTTGTTTTTCCGTTGCGTAAATCGAGATAATTCCGGCGGATTTGTTGGAGGTAAAAGATGAAGCGATTTCAGTTTTGGAAGAATTTTTATCTGATGAAGTTTTGTCGGAAGAAGAATTTTTATCTGAACTATCGGAGCTCGTAGAGCTAGAAGGTGCGCCAGTTTTGAGGATTGCGGTGATGTTAGTTTCAACATCAGTCCACAAAGATCCGCCGAATAAATAATCGACGAAATAATTTTTCATGAATGGCGTATCTTTCTCGAAATGCAAAACACCATTTTGATAGGAATAGCGAAGGTTCCCCAAGTTCGCGATGCGATCGATAATTTCTTTTAGCGGGCGATTTTTTGCGTTTAAAATTACGCCGCCAGAAATGTTTGGATCAAGATCGACATCGATTTGCGCCATGCGTCCGAGCTCAATCAACACGTCCTTCAAAGGCACTTGATCAGTAACGGAAAAAGAAACTGTTTTTTCTCCGCCAATTGCCGGAGGAGGTGGAGCCATGATTAATTTTGAAGCGCTTGGAATTGGAGCTTCGCTTTTTTCTTTCTCAGATTTTGCTAATTTTTTTTCTTCCGCGACGTTTTTCATCACGCCATCTTTTAGATTTGAAACGCTAAGCCCAGCTTGTTCATCGAATGGATCAAACTTTCCTTGAGAGCAGGAAAGTGAAACTAAAATCAGCGGAAAAATCAGCAATAAAGATAAAATTTTCTTCATGAGGTAAATGGCTTGAGAGCTTGATTTTGTTGGGTCGGGAGGATGTTGAATTTTTTGATGCTATTTGCGAAGTTTTTTTTAGCAACGTAGTTTTGTAAAATATTCTGCAGAATTTTTGCGCTGTTTCTTATTGGCCGCTTTCCTTGATTTTAGTAAAATCGCGCAATAGTTTTTTTCACATTCCCCAACAAAAAATTTTCAAAATGCTCAAAGAACAAGATAAAATTTTTACCAATCTTTACGGTCGCGAATCCGCAGATTTATTTGCTGCAAAAAAAAGAGGAGATTGGTCGGAAACAAAAAAATTTCTTGATCAAGGAAGCGAATTTTTAATTCAACAGATCAAAGATTCTGGTTTGCGCGGTCGCGGGGGCGCTGGTTTTCCGACTGGCACAAAATGGTCATTCGTTCCGAAAAAATCCGATCCGCGCGAAGGCAAGCCTCATTATTTGGTGATCAACGCCGACGAGTCCGAACCTGGCACTTGCAAAGATCGCGATATCCTACGCAACGAGCCGCACAAACTTCTCGAAGGCTGTTTAATCGCCGCCCGCGCCATTAATTCCAACAGCTGCTACATCTACATTCGCGGCGAATATTACAACGAAGCTGTGGCTTTGCAGCGCGCGATTGATGAGGCTTACGATGCAAATCTGATCGGAAAAAATGCCTGCGGAAGTGGATGGGATTTGGATATTTTTATTCACCGCGGCGCAGGCGCTTACATCTGCGGCGAAGAAACCGCACTGCTCGAAAGCCTCGAAGGCAATAAAGGTCAACCGCGTTTGAAGCCGCCATTTCCGGCACTGATCGGGCTTTACGGTTGTCCGACGGTGATCAATAACGTTGAATCAATCGCAGTCGTTCCAGAAATTTTACGTCGCGGAGCCGCGTGGTTCGCGGGAATTGGCCGCGAAAAAAATGTCGGCACAAAAATTTTCTGCATCTCCGGCCACGTCAACAAGCCCTGCAATGTCGAAGAAGAAATGGGAATTTCTTTGCGTGAATTAATCGAGAAACATGCCGGCGGAGTGCGGGGCGGTTGGGATAATTTGCTCGCTGTAATTCCTGGCGGGTCTTCTGTTCCAATGCTCAACAAAGAAGTTTGCGACACGGTTTTGATGGATTTCGATTCGTTAAAAGCAGCGGGCTCCGGCCTTGGCACTGCTGGCGTCATCGTGATGGATAAATCAACCGACATCGTCGCTGCGATCGCCCGACTTTCACATTTCTACAAACACGAATCTTGCGGCCAATGCACGCCATGCCGCGAGGGCACTGGCTGGATGATGCGCATCATGGATCGCATGATTGATGGCAAAGCCGAAATAAAAGAGATCGACCAGCTCTACGACATCAGCAAACAAATCGAAGGCCACACCATCTGCGCCCTCGGCGACGCAGCAGCATGGCCTGTCCAAGGGCTAATCAAAAATTTCCGACCGGAGATGGAAAAGAGAATTTTGGATCACAAGGCGCGGATTAGGGTTTGATGCTGAATTGCTGATGGATTCTTGTGATTTTAATATTTGATCAGAAAATCATTTTTCTTATTCTTTTAATAATTAAAACTATTTTTCACAGATTGCCCACCAAATGAATCAAATTTCACAACCAATAAGCGTTTTTCAGGATAGAATTGCTCCGGAGTCAGGCTGTTTATTGGTAGGCTACGGAGCCATCATGTTGAAATATGATCTAAAGGTTCCGACCCCCGAAACGCTATCCGTAATCGCACCTAAGCATAAAAAATATTCTAAGAATGGCTGGAGCGTTTTTACATCACGTCACATTCCAGAAGATTCAATTTACGGTCATCTGACATTTGCTTTAAAATACGAAGGCATTGATTTGGCGTTGCTAAACGCACTCTTCAAAAAAATAGACGAACAGCAAATAATCGACCTAGTCAAGAAAGAGCCAACTGGCAGATACAGCCGGCGCATTTGGTTTTTTTACGAATGGTTAACCGGAAAAATTTTAGCACTAGCAGATGCGACTACCGGAAACGTCGTCGACGCTCTCGATCCCGAAGATTATTGTGTCGGGCGAGCAACTTTATCAAAAAGACATCGGGTAAAAAACAACCTAACGGGAGTTAAAAACTTTTGTCCGTTGGTAAGAAAAACAGCAAAACTCGAACAGTTTTTTTCTAAAAATTTAAAAGTTTTGGCTCATGAAAAAACCAAGGCTCTACATCCAGATGTGTTGGCGCGAGCTGCGGCGTTTCTTCTGTTAAAAGATTCCCGCGCTTCTTTTGCCATTGAGGGCGAAAGGCTGGGAAAAAACAGAGCTGAGAGATGGGGAAAGGCCATTTGCAAAGCCGGTCAATCCTCTCTTTCCCACGAAGAATTTGTGCGTTTGCAAAACATCGTAATTGAAGATACGCGCTTTGTGAAAATGGGTTTTCGCACAGAAGGTGGATTTATTGGAACTCATGAGCGCTCAACAAATGCACCGATTCCCGACCATATTTCTGCACGATGGGAAGATGTGAGCGCATTGATGGAAGGGCTGATTGAAACCGATGAATGTCTGCGTAAAAGTGAAATAGATCCGATCGTTGCCGCAACCATTATTGCCTTTGGTTTTGTGTTCATACATCCCTTCTCTGACGGCAATGGCCGCGTTCACCGCTACCTCATCCATCACGTTCTGAACGAGCGCGGATTCTCTCCCGATGGTGTCATATTTCCAGTTTCCGCCGCTATTTTGAAATCGATCCGAGAATATAAAAACGTGCTAGAAAATTTCTCCAAAACACGTTTGGAGCTTATCGATTGGCGCTCTACCGAAACTGGTAATGTTGAAGTTTTAAACGAAACCGCAGACCTCTACCGCTATTTTGATGCCACCAAGCAAGCCGAGTTTTTGTATGACTGCGTTGATCAAACCATCACAACAATTTTGCCGGAAGAAGTAATTTTTCTTGAAAAATATGACCGCATGAAAGGCGTCATCAAAGACCGTTTTGACATGCCGGATTACATGGCCGATTTGTTAATCCATTTTCTAGAACAACATGGCGGAAGCCTTTCAGGCAGAGCAAAAGAAAAAGAATTTAAAAATTTATCCCAGAAAGAAATTTCGGAATTGGAGAATTTCTACAAAGATATTTTTGCCCTCGCTCCATCTTAACAAGTCGTGAAATCGTAAAGCGTAAATCACCGCGAACTCCGCCTGACTTACGCTTTACGACTTACGCCTTACACCTTTTTTTATGACCAAAATCGTCGCACTAATCACCGCCTGCGGGCGCGGGAATCGCTTCAATAACAGTCCCGCTGGAGGAGAGGGAGTTCCAAAACAATACCTTCCTCTCGCTGGAGTTTCGCTTTTGCGTCACTCAATTCTGGCATTTTTAAATCATCCAAAAATCGACGACGTGATTTGCGTGATTCACCACGACGACGTTGCTCTCTACGAGGAAGCGGTTGTCGGGCTGGATTTACTCAATCCTATTTTTGGCGGCGAAACTCGCCAAGCCTCAATTCGCTTCGGCTTGGAGGCTTTGCGCGATTACAATCCCGACAAAGTTTTAATTCACGACGGCGTGCGGCCATTCGTTTCTAAGCGCGTAATTAGCGGCATTTTGGAAAAATTAGAAACTCATCCGGCGGTGATTCCGGCGATTGCAGTCGAAGACACGCTGAAAAAATATTCCGACGGAAAAATTGAATGGACGCTGGAGCGCGAAAATTTGTGGCGGGCGCAAACCCCGCAGGGCTTCATTTACGAGGATATTCTCAACTCGCACATTGCCTTCAAAGATTTGAATTTCACCGACGACGCTGCACTCAACGAATACGCCGGAATTCCCGTCGCGATTGTTCCCGGCTCGCAAAATAATTTTAAAATCACCACCGAAGAAGATTACGAACGCGCTAAACGACTGGCTTCGCTCTTCATTCAAAATGTCCACGAAGAAAATCGCTGCGGCACAGGTTTCGACGTTCACGCTTTTCGCGCGCGCAAAAAAGACGAAAATAATTTTATTCGTTTGTGCGGAATTGACGTCGAATTCGACAAAAAAATCGACGCTCATTCTGACGGCGATGTCGGCATTCACGCCGCGATTGACGCACTTCTCGGCGCCATCGGCGAAGGTGACATTGGCGATCATTTTCCGCCGACAGATCCGAAATGGAAAAATTGTGACTCGCGCGAAATGCTAAAAATCGTGAATCATTTGCTGGCAAAAAAAGGCGCAAAAATAATGAATCTCGACATTACGCTGATTTGCGAAAAACCAAAAATTTCTAAATTTAAAACACAGATGAAAGTCGCGTTGTCAGAGGTTCTGAACATCTCAACAACTCGCGTGAATGTGAAAGCGACGACGACGGAAAAGTTGGGATTTTTGGGAAGAGAAGAAGGGATTGCGGCGCAAGCGGTGGTGTCGGTTTGGGTTTCGGTGGTGGAGTAGTTTGTATTTAGGCCCCGCGTCCCATGTCTCTTGCAGCAGAAAATGGTACAGCTTCAGCATCCCCAATTCCAGCATTAGGAGGAACTGCCCCAGCGGCATGTTGCTGCTGCGGCACTTGCTGCTGCGGCACTTGCTGCTGCGGAAGAGGATTGTAATTGGGTTGGCGATCATCCCTCCTAAAATCCCTAACAACATCCCTTGCTGTCAGAGCGGTTGCTCCCGCCAAAACAATCCCGATGCCAGAAGCAAGAATCGCCTCAGATATCGAAGCGGTTGCAAAAGAAAATCCAATTGAATTAAAGCCGTAAGCTGCTGCTGCTGAAGCTGCTGACGCGCAAACAAATAAAAAAATATTTCCCATAATTTTGAAATTAATTTGATCGCAAATTTTGCTGCGATTTTTCCTGAACAAAATTCATTCTTTCCTCAACGAAAAATTTTATTTTTTTCATTTCCGCTTCGTCAGAATTTTTAGGAACGTAAATTGCCGAATCGTCGAAGCAAAAACACAGCGTTGAAAATGGCAGCGGGATTTTGAATTTATCCCAAGTTTGCATTTCAATTGCGCGCGAAGAAGAGCAGGACATTGGCAAAATTTTGGCGCCGGAAATTCTTGCAATATTGACGAGCTCGCCGTTGATTTTTTGATTCGGTCCGCGTGGGCCATCTGGCGTGATGCCTAGAGAATAGCCATTCTTCAGCCCAGAGAAAATTTGCTTGAGATTGGAAAAATCAATTCCGCGCGAAGCTTTTCTGCCGTCGCGCGACGACCCAGCAATTAAAATTAATCCGAATTTTTTCATTACTCCGCCAACAAATCGACCGTCGCCGTGCTTAGAGGCGAGCGTCATTAAGTTGTAGTCTGGATAAATTTTTTGCAGTTTTTGCGTGACTAAAGGCGTCAACATTAAGCGATTGTGCCAGAAAGAAACCAGCAGCGGCTCCTTATTTCTCGCGGCTTCGCGCATTATTCCGTAATTAATAAAAGTCTTTTTGCTCGTGACAAAAACCAATTTCATGTAGCTCACAATCAACAAACAAAGTAGCTCCTGAAACAGCCAAGAGTAAGTAATTTTGCGGAGCAGTTGCTTGAATTTGGTTTTGATGTCATACCATTCGAGGTTGGTTTGAACCCCGAAGATTTTCCATTTTTTGGTCATTTGTTTAACTAAACTGAAATATTGCGTTAATTTTTAGAAGCAGTGTTTTCAAGGGTTTGCAGACCAAGTTTACCTAAAGTTTACCTAAAGTTTACCTAAAGTTTACCTAAAGTTTACCTAAAGTTTTACCCAAACAGGATTGCGATTTGTGCCCTCATTCTTGATTGTTCGATCTTTTTTCGACATTTTCTGCAGCAAGTTAGTTATCTTTTTCTTCTTCTGATTCTCGGATAAAATTTCTGATAATTTACTAATCAGCAGATCATCGATCTCAGGTCTAGAAACTTTTTTATACGTGCGGAGAAATTGCAGAATCATTGCAGAATAATGCCCATCATCAAAGGCTCTGTTTTTAATGTATTTTGCTTTTTGATTTACCGTTTCTGCAACTTTTGATGACACAAAATAATTTGGCCGCTCTCCCTCGATCAAGCCCTGTTTTCGCAGGTAATTTGCCTGCACCTTATCAATGAGAATCTTTTTTTGAACCCGATCGAGAGAAATAATCGTCGAAAGATCTAAGTCCTGTTTTTCCATCAAAATTTGTGAAAATTTTTCATCAATAATTTTGCCATAAATTTGCAGGATTACTTTTTCTGAAGTGCTTTTGCTGTAGTCGGGCATCGGAAAAAATCTTCGTCTCTGTGCCTCATACATCGTGCCGATACCGGTTCCCATCTTATCAATCATGCCAAGATTTGTCATTGCCGAGACTAGCAATGGATTGCGGTAGTTCTGAGCCTTTGCTTTTCCAAGCACATAATCTTCTGGCTTGCCCTCAAAAAAATTTCCAAAGTTTTCAAAAATTAACCGATCGATTTTTTCGGCAATAACAATGCCGCGATCGTTTGAAAAATATTTTTGGTGCGCAATGCAGTTGTTCAGAGCTTCTGTGATTGTTTTATTGTCGTATTTAAGAACTTCTAAATTCAGCAACTGATTGGTCGGATGTAAATATTTTGTATTTCTAATCACGCTCCAAACCTTTTCGATGCTCAATAAAAAGGGCGGATAAAATCTTTCGTAACTACTCAACAAGCCTCTCTCATCTCTCAATTCCCAAGTGATTTCCGAAGCATTTGAATGTTTTAACAGGCTTTTTGATTCTCTCTTCCCCAGCAAAATCAAGGCGCAATTGGTTATTTTTCCTTTGATTGTGATCCCGGCTTTATCAAGAAAAACCGAGTCGCTCCAACCATTAATTTCTTTTGCGTAGTCTCGATTCTCAGCTTTTTCTTTAAATTTTTCTTTGGCTTTTTTGATGGCTTGAACATCGAGATCGCCAAGAGTTGCTGTGTCAGAAATTTGCGACGACCAGTCAGTTGTGGAATTGTAAATTTTTTGAATTTGCCCAGGGGTGAGATTTTTGAGCGCGGTTTTATCTTCTCCAATTCTAGCGTAAGATTGTCCAAGATATTTAGTGGGCTGTCCATTTGCTGCAGAGATCTTAACCAAAATCACCTTCTTGTTTTGGTATTCAAAATCATGCACGGAATAATCAATTTTCGGCTCAAGAGCTGCTGTAATTTTTGCTTTTGTTAAATCACTTTTTTTTACCGTAGTGCCCTCAACTTTCTTCGTTTTGTCATTAACTCCAAAAAGCAAATAACCGAAATCTTTATTCCTCAAGCAAGCCCCGTTGGATAAGGCGCTAACATACTCTCCGAAAGATGTTTTGTCAGATAATTTATGTTCAACAAATTCGCTTTCCACTTCCTCGAGAAGTTCTTTAAAAATTTGCCGCAATTCGGTTTCAGTCATTTGGTGAAATGAAAATTTTAGTCAATTTTTTGCCCAGTTGAAGCCCAATCTTTTACAAAAACTTCCAAACCTTTTTCAGTCAGCGGATGTGCCGCAAGTTGCTTCAAAATCTTGCCAGGTATGGTCGCAACGTGTGCGCCCATTTTCGCAGCGGCGGTGATGTGGATTGGGTGGCGGATTGAAGCGACGAGAATTTCGGTTTTGAAATTGGGGTAGTTGGAATAAATTTGGCAGATTTCCTCGATCAGGCCAAGTCCGTCCTGACCAATGTCGTCAAGCCTTCCCACGAATGGTGACACAAAAGTTGCGCCTGCTTTTGCGGCCAAGATTGCTTGTGCGGCGGAGAAGCAAAGCGTGACATTTGTTTGAATTCCTTTGTCGGAAAAATATTTGCAAGCCTTGAGCCCGTCCATTGTCAGCGGCAATTTGATGCAGACATTTTTGGCGATTTTGGCGAGAATTTCTCCCTCGCGAATCATGCCAGCGTAATCGGTGGCAGCGACTTCGGCGCTGACCGGTCCCGAAACCACGGCGCAAATTTCAGCGATTACTTCTTTGAATTTGCGACCAGATTTTGCGATTAAACTCGGATTCGTGGTGACGCCGTCGAGAAGCCCGTAAGCCGCGATTTCCTTGATCTCAGAGATTTCCGCGGAGTCGATAAAAAATTTCATAATTTTTAGTTTGTTGAATTTTGGGGGCGGGAACTGTTTGGTGAGCGCCCGCGATTTAATGCCCAAAAATTTCTTTTATCAACCGATCATGTCAAAAAATTTCGTCCAAGTTTTATTGCCGCTAGCACTTGACGAACCCTTCACCTATCTGGATGAAATTGGGGTTGAGGAGGGAGATGTAGTGAAGGTTGAGTTCGGGAAAAAGCAGATTTGGGGAGTGGTTGTCGGTCGTCAGTCGACGATCGGCAATTTATCTTTGGAGAAGATTAAAAAAATTTTGGAGAAGAATTTTCGGATAAAATTTACGCGAGAGCAGTTGGAATTTATTGAGGCGATTGCGGCATACAACCTTGCCAGTCGTGGGTTTATAGTGCGGGCATTTATTGGGATTTTGAATTCGGATAAGGTGAAAAAAATTCCAGAAGGGTTGGTGCAAAAAGTTGAGCAGGAAAAATTTTCGCTGAAAAAATTGAGTGAGAGGCAGGAGGAGATTGTGGGGGATATTTCGCGCGAAGGCGGCAAGTACTTTGTAGCTTTGCTCGACGGCGTTACCGGCTCCGGAAAAACTGAAATTTATTTCGCACTGATTGCAAAAATTCTCGAAAAAAATTCCGCAGCGCAAATCCTAATCCTCCTCCCCGAGATCGCTCTAACCAGCCAACTCCTGCTCCGCTTCGAAGAGCAATTCGGTTTTAAACCAGCTTTGTGGCACTCCAAAATTTCCAAAAAAGAAAAGCGCGAAATTTTTTACGGTGTAGTTGACGGATCAGTTCGTGTCTTAATCGGCGCGCGCTCGGCGCTGTTACTGCCATTCAAAAATCTGCAATTAATCGTCATTGACGAAGAGCATGATTCCTCTTTTAAGCAGGAAGATGTTTTTAATTTTCACGCGCGCGACATGGCGATTGTAAAAGCAAAAGCGGAAAATTTTCCGGTGATTTTATCTTCGGCGACGCCAGCTCTTGAAACCTACGCCAACGCTATTTCGGGCAAGTATCAGCATTTTATTTTATCGCAAAAATTCGGGCAGAAAAATGAAATTGAATTGGTCGATTTGCGTCGCGAAAAATTGGATTCAGGAAATTTTTTGTCGCAAAAATTACGCGCAGAAATCGCTGAAAATTTTGCCAATAAAAAACAAACTTTACTTTTTTTAAATCGCCGCGGATACGCGCCCGTCACGCTTTGCAAGGCATGTGGAAAAAAATATGAATGTGCAGATTGCGACTTTCATTTGGTGCTGCACAAATCACGAAAAAAATTAATTTGTCACCATTGCGGCCACCAAGAAAATTTAAATCACGCGTGCAAATTTTGTGGCGAGAAAGATGCGCTAATCTCGGTGGGAGTAGGCGTGGAAAAGATCGAAGAAGAAGTAAAAAATTTATTTCCCGAAGCGCGAATTGCGCTCGTCACCTCCGACAATGTCGCAAATTTTTCCGACGTCGACAAGTTGGTGAAGAAAATTTTAGCGCGCGAAATCGATGTAATTATCGGCACGCAAATGATTGCCAAAGGTCACGATTTTCCCGATTTAACTTTGGTCGGGATCGTTGACGCCGATGGGTTGCTCTACTCATCCGAACTCCGCGCTTTGGAGAAAACTTTTCAGATTTTAACGCAGGTAATTGGTCGAGCAGGACGACGAGATATTGTCGGAAAAATTCTGATCCAAACTCACAATCCACAAAATTTTATTTTCGAAAAAATTCTCCAAGATGATAAAAAAAGTTTTTACGAATTCGAAATTAAAAACCGCCAAGCCCTGAATCTGCCGCCATTCGCAAGGTTTGCGAAATTTGAAATAAGTTCCTTTGCCGAAGCTGACGCCAAAAATTTTGCCAAAAAATTAATTCAAAATTTTCCTGCTGACGAAAAAATAGAACTCTTCGGACCAGCACCAGCCCCACTCCAACGCCTAAAAAACCGCCACCATTTTTTGGTGCATTTGAAAACTGCGAAAAAAGTCAATTTACAAAAATTAATCGGTGATGTGATGAAAAGCCTTGACGTTCCTAAGTTGGTGCGAGTAAGGATTGACGTTGATCCAATTTAATTTTTAAAAAATATGTCGAAAAAAAGGTCCTCGGGAATCGTCGCAGAGAGAAAAAAAATGTTGGAAGATGCCTTTGGTAAAAAGGTGGAAGTATCACAAAAAGACGTGGGGAAATTAAAAAAACTTGATGAGCAAAATGCTGCGAGTGCGATACAAAAAACTTTTAGAAAAAAGCGTGAAAAAAATTTGTTGCAGCCAGAAATTCAAAGTAGCGGTGTCGAGAAAGTCTTGTCCAGACTGGTTTTGGAGGTAGAGGAATCTTTAGAAAAAATCGAAGAAAATTTAAAAATTGGTGTTGTAAACGTTAATCGGAGAGAGGCTCAAAGATTGCCTGATACAGAAATTGTTAGACCAGAATCTCCTGCAGATAGTGATTCTGTGGTGAGTGCGTCAGAAGAAATTCCTCCGAAAATTGGGGTGCTAAGTGAGGAAGTTAAAACAGCAGAAAAACAAAAACCCGTTACGATTTTATTGTCCGCGATAGTCGACGAAAAGCTTAAAGAGCAAATTCGTGAAGCAGAAAAAAATCCACAAAGACTAGGCATTAGTGCGGCAACACTTGCTACTGCTGGCTATATCAAGGCATTCCGAGGCATTTCTGGCAGGTTGGACGTAAAATTTTCTGTGACGATTGGAGGTGGCTGTGGGGAAGGTCGAGATGGCGATAGCAAATCCTACGATATCAAAACCAATGGCAACTTCGGTACAACTGAGGTTACTGCTTTGGAGGCGATGGCAAAACAAAGTGACGGCAAGATGGTCGTAAAAATTAACAAGAAACACACCGCCGCGAAAATGACGGTTACGCCAGATTTAACCGATCACCAACTGCATGAAATCGTCAAAAAAGCTCTAGATGTTGAAAGAGCAAAAAGGGCGGAAATGGTAGAGAAATCTGGTGTAGGAGAGAATGTCAGAAGAGGTGCGGCGAGGCTTGATGGGCCGTCAGTTCCAAGCGCCGATCCTATGCCGACAGGATCGGAAGTGGTGAGTAAAGAATCTGTTGCAAAAGTTATGAGAGGAGTTTCCTAAAAAAATCTTCAGTTAAAATATCCCAAAATCCGCGCCACGCGCTTATTAAGCACCGCAATGATGTCATCAAAAACCGACGAAGAAATCCCGTTTTTTGTAATTTTTTCCGCAAGTTTTTTTCTGCTATTGGCAATTTTTCGGCGAAGGTTTTTAGTTCCTCGTTGTTTGTCGAGCGGTAAAATTATCTTAACTCTCAGTCGTGTAATTCGGCGATTCTGAAGTGATGGTGATCGAATGCGGATGACTCTCGCGAAGGCCGGAATTCGTGATTCGAACGAAGTTACAATTTTTTCTCATCTCTTCGATTGTGCCATTTCCGGTGTAGCCCATCGATGCTTTTAATCCGCCAACAAGTTGGTGAATGACGTCGGAAACTGGGCCTTTGTAAGCGACGCGACCTTCGACTCCCTCAGGAACTAGCTTTAATTTATCCGAAACATCTTGCTGGAAATAACGATCGGCAGAGCCGCGAGCCATTGCACCAAGCGACCCCATGCCGCGATAAACTTTGTAAGAACGACCTTTGAACAAAACGATTTCTCCCGGAGTTTCTTCGGCGCCGGCGAGCAATCCGCCAAGCATAACGCATGAGGCGCCTGCTGCGATGGCTTTCGCCAAGTCCCCAGAAAAACGAATTCCGCCGTCGGAAATAACTGGAATTTTTACTTGATCACAAAATTCAACAACGTCGAGAAGTGCTGATAGCTGTGGAACGCCGACACCTGCAACTATTCGAGTTGTGCAAATTGAACCGGGACCAATTCCAACTTTAACAGCGTCTGCGCCGGCATCAATCAAGGCTTTTGCAGCTTCTTTGGTTGCAATATTTCCGGCGATAAAATTTTGTTTTGGAAAAAGTTTTTTAAGTTCGCGAACCGTTGCAATCACGCCGGAGGAGTGTCCGTGCGCCGTGTCGATTGTGATGATGTCCACACCAGCCTCGACCAAAGCTTCAGCGCGCTTGATTCCATCCTTGCCAACTCCAGTTGCGGCGGCAACTAGCAATCTTCCTTCCTCATCTTTTGAGGCGTGAGGAAATTGTTTATTTTTTTCTAAATCTTTTCCAGTGATGAGCCCTACGCAATTGCCTTGGCTGTCTGTGATGATGATGCGTTCGATTTTATTTTTGTGCAAAAGCGCTTTTGCATCTTGCTTGCTAACGTTTGATTTCGCGGTGATGAGTCCGTCTTTTGTCATCAATTCTTTGATCTGCTGTTTTCTGTCGGAAGCAAAACGCACGTCGCGATTTGTTAAAATTCCGACCAATTTTTTTGTGCCCTGCTTAACGACGGGAATACCTGAAATTCCATATTCCTTCATCAGTGAAAGTGCGTCACTCAAGGTTTCATCTGGGGTGATTGTCAGAGGATTAATCACGATTCCTGATTCGAATTTTTTGACTCTGCGAATTTCATCGGCCTGATCTTTGATCGAAAGATTTTTGTGAACACATCCCAAGCCGCCGCACTGAGCCATCGCGATGGCCAAACGACTTTCGGTGACGGTATCCATCGCTGAAGAAATTATCGGAATATTGAGCGAAATTTCTTTTGTAACTTTTGTTTTTACATCTGCATCTGCCGGAAGAATTTCTGAGTAAGCTGGCTTTAGAAGCACGTCGTCAAAGGTTAGAGACGGTGAGGAGGTTTCGATAAGTTTACGATTTTTTGTCATTTTTTTCTGAAGATGAGGTTGCTACAAATTGGCAGAATTTTGTAGCAAATTATTCTCAATCGTCAAAAAGTAAAAAACAATTACTAACCTCAAGCCTTGAATATCATGCCTTCTCAGATCGAAAGACTTTGCGCTGAACGCAGAATTAAACTTACAGAAAATCGTAAAATTATCGCGCGAGTAATTTCAGATAGTGCTGACCATCCTGATGTCGAAGAGGTTTTTAAGCGTGCGGCAAAAATTAATCCTAGCATCGGAATCGCAACGGTTTATCGCGCGGTAAAATTATTTGAAGAGCTTGGAGTGATTTCTCGGCATGATTTTGGAGGCAAGGGCAGGGCGCGCTACGAGAAGCTCGAAGGCGATGACCATCATGATCATTTGGTCGATATTTCTACCGACGAAGTTCACGAATTTTTCAGTGAAGAGTTGGAAAAGTTGCAGGAAAAAATCGCGCGTGAAAAAGGTTTTGAAATTGTTGGACATCGGATGGAGCTTTATTGCCGGCCTTTGAAGTCGTCAGCCGTCAGTCGTAAGTCGTAAGTCAAATGGTAAATTCATTATCAAAAATAATCTTCCCACAGCTTGAATTTGAAGGCGCCAGCGAGGCTGATAAATTCCAAAAAATGTTTTGCGATCTTTATCGCATCGAACTTTTTAAAGATGGTTTGGATTTAATTTTGACGAAGTTGCGAGAAAAACAATTGCGGTTTGAAGTCAGGATTGTCAAGGGTTGGGACACTAATGTTGGATGTTTTTTGACCGAACAAAAAAGTTTTTACGACAAAACCTTGGGAAAAATTTTACACAAATCTGCGCCAAAAATTATTTTACGCCAATTGTCCTACAACGTGCTGGCTCATGAGATGGCGCATGCTCTTGAATTTGAAAGCGGAATTGATTTGGGCGAAGAATTCAGAACTGCGATTGGTTTCGACATGAAAGGTCGCGATCCAAAAATTATCACGCTGAAGGCAGAGGTAAAAAGGCTGATGGTTGATGCTCTCAAAGCTTACAAACCGCATCAATTTTTATCCGAACTTTTCGCGCGCTATTTTGAATTGTTGAGTATTTCGCGAAATGTTTCTGCGAAGGGAGACTTTGCTACGCTTGAGGTCATGAGCTTTTTTGAAAACACTACGAACTTCATCGAAAAAATTTTTAATCCGCAAATCAGAGCAAAAATTGATCCAGAAATTTCCAAGATGACGAGTGAAATAGCTAGGCAGGTAAAGCTTGAAGCTCCGCAAGAAAAATTTCAGGAAAAGGTTGAATCAGTGCAAAAAAAATCTGCCGGCTCTTGGTCAAAAACTACAAAATCAAATGCGATGTGGCAGCGGGGTTGGGAAAAATACGAAGCGCTTGAGGAGAAAAAATAATGGCTGTCTACACACGATTGACAAGGCTCGAACTCGAAGAGCATCTGCAAAAATATCCATTGGGGAAGCTCATTGATTTCAAGGAAATCATTGAAGGAATCGATAATTCAAATTTTATTTTTACCAGCGAGAAAGGGCAATTTATTTTAACAATTTTTGAATCGCGCATCGATAAAAATGACTTGCCATTTTTCATAAATTTTAAACTTCACTTGGCGCAAAAAGGAATTTGTTGTCCGCATCCGATCCTTGATAATTCCGGCTTCAACACTGTTGATCTAAAAGAAAAAAAATCTGCAATTGTAACTTTTTTAAGCGGAAAAAATCTGCGTGATGAGATCGAAATTAATCACTGTTTCGAAGTCGGAAAAATTTTAGCACGACTTCATGAGGCGGCAAAAGATTTTCAAATGTCGCGCGAAAATGATTTGGGAGTTAATGGCTTCAGGCCGCTATTTTCTAAGTTCGATCACCTGCTTGAAAATTATCAAAAAAATTTACGTGAAGAAATTTTAGAAAATTTAGATTTTTTAAAAGAGTCGTGGCGCTTTGATTTGCCAAGTGCCGCAGCTCATCTCGATCTTTTTCCTGATAATGTTTTTTTTGATCAAGAGCAGAAAATAAGTGGCGTGATAGATTTCTATTTTGCCGCAAATGATGCGCTGATTTACGATTTTGCAATCACAGCAACTGCTTGGTGTTTTGATGAAAAAAATAATTTTGTTTCAGAAAGATTTTTTGAATTAATGCGAGGTTACGAAAGCGTTAGAAAATTTTCTGAAACCGAAAAAGATTTTTTAGAAATTGCTTTAGTTGGAGCCGCGATGCGCTTTTTATTGACGCGGCTTCATGACATGTTTTTCACTCCAGAAAATTCCATCGTAAAAATAAAAAACCCGCAGGAATTTTTAGCAAAATTAAGATTTTTTAAATCACAAATATGAGCGTAACTCATCACTTTTTCGGCAAGGATTGTTTGATTGATCGTGAGCTAAAAAATCGCGAAAATCTCGAACGGGCATTTGTAGAAAAAAACATCAGCAGCAAAAAAATTCTCTTCATAAACCAAGTTCACGGAAATGATGTGGTGGTGGTTGACGCGGAAAATAAAATTCATGGCGAGCAAGGATTGCCTAAGGCTGATGCACTAGTTACAAATTTACGAAATGTGGCGATTTGCGTGATTACTGCGGATTGTTCACCGATTTTATTTTTCGATGTCGAAAAAAATGTGGTTGCCGCAGCTCACGCGGGATGGCGCGGAGCAAAGCTTGGCGTGATTAAAAACACTGTTGCTGAAATGAAAAAATTGGGTGCAGAAAAAATTTCTGCGGTGATTGGTCCGATGATCCATCAAAAATCTTACGAAGTTTCGCAGGAATTTTTGGATGATTTCTTGAGCGAAGATTCAGCGAATAAAAAGTTTTTTATAATTGGCGCAAAGCCTGAGAAATGGCTGTTCGATCTGCCTTTTTATGTTGAAGAAAAATTGCGTGCGGAAGGTGTGGAAGTGGAGAATAAAAAAATCGACACCTACGAAAATGAGAAAACTTTTTTTTCATTTAGGAGGTCAACTCATCGAGGGGAGAAGGATTGCGGAAGGAATGTTGCGGTGGTTGTGATGAACTAGCCCCGCCTTCGCCAAGGCTGCGGCGGGCAGGCCATTCTAAAAAAATCTGGCCTGCCCGCTGAAACTCGTAAGAGCGTAGGCTGGTGCCTGGAGCCGGAATCGAACCAGCGACACAAGGATTTTCAGTCCTTTGCTCTACCGACTGAGCTATCCAGGCCCGATAAAATTTTCTAAGCGGGCGGTAAAACGAGCGGGGCAAGGTAAGAACGGACGTTTATTTTGCAAGCGCACTCACCAAATCAAATTCTAAATCTATGGAAAATTTAACCGATTATTCTTTTTACGTAACTGCATCTTACATCGTTGCAGGTGTTGTATTATCTGGCTTGATGGCTTTTGTGGTCGTGAAATATTCTAAGCTAAAAAAATAAAAAATGAAAAATCAGCAGAAGAAAAGACGGATGATTTTTGTTGGTTCAACCTTTCTGATTTCAGTGTTGGCGCTGCTTTTCGTGATTACAAATTTTCGTGAAAATATGGTGTTTTTTTATTCACCAAGCGAATTGCAAAATGTGAAAGTTAATGGTCGTCAGATCAGAGTTGGCGGGTTGGTAAAAGAAAAATCTGTAAAAAAAATTGATGCTTTAACCAGCGAATTCGTGATCACTGATTTAAAAAAAGATTTGAGAATCCATTACGTTGGAATGCTGCCTGACTTATTTCACGAAAAGCAGGGCGTAGTTGCGAAAGGAAAATTTGATGCTGAGAAAAATGAATTTTTTTCTCAAGAATTGCTCGTGAAGCATGATGAAAAATATATGCCGCCAGAGGTTGCGAGAGCGATTAGCAAGTCGGAGTCTGCTCCATCTTTTCTTCCAGCTTCGCCATAAATTCCGCTTTAGAAAGACCGGCTTCAATCGGGTCTAAAAATTCCAAAGTGATCGTCCCAGATTTTTTTAGAATTTTATTTTTCTCCCAAAAAATTCCTGAATTTAATTTTGCCGGAACAATTTTTGCGCCGCAGGAAAGATACAAAGCGGCAATTCCTGATTGGTATGGATATTGATCAGTGCTAGCTCCAACTGGTACTCGAGTGCCTTGCGGAAAAATTACGATGCTTTGTCCCGCCTCCAAATATTTTTTTGTTTGTTTGATCAAATCTTTCAGCGCACCGACGCCGCCATTGCGGTCAATCTTGATTCCGCTCATGATTTGTAAATACCATCCGTAGAAGGGAATTTTCAAAAGTTCTTTTTTAAAAACGTAAACTGGGCGCTCGAGAATCAGATGCATCACGATCGTTTCCCACATTGATTGGTGCTTACAGGCGATGATGCATGGCTCTTTCGGAATTTTTTCTAGTCCGATGATTTTGTGATCAATTCTGCATAATTTTTTTAGCATCCACAATCCGACGACAGCCCAAACCTTAGCGCCATGATCGGCAAGTTTGGAATTTTTTGTGATGAAAACGGGGAAGTAAATTATCGGAATGATTGCGCCCCAAGAGCTGATGAAGAGCCAGAAGAGGAGTGAGGTGAGGAGTGGCATGGGATGAGGAATTTGCTGCGGGATCCATCGCGCTGTAGCGTAAGCGAAAGCGGATGGTGCCGAATGTCGGATTTGAACTGACGACCTACTGTTTACAAGACAGTTGCTCTACCACTGAGCTAATTCGGCATTTGTGAAGGTGCGGCAACCTAATTTTGACTAGAAAAACTTCAAGAAATTTTATGATTTCAATAAAAAACCGGATCCAACCATTTGGTCGGACCCGGTTTTTAAACTTAGCAAAAAGTAATCAAATTACTTTTTAGCTGGAGCTTCAACTGCAGCTGGAGCAGCAGCTTTTTCTTCTGCTTTAGCAACAGCTTTTTTAGCTTTTTTAACTGGTTTAGCTTCTGCTTTAACTTCAGCAGCTGGAGCAGCAGCTTTAGTTTCAGCTTTAACTTCAGCTTTAGCTGGAGCAGCTGCAGGAGCAGCAGCTTTAACTTCAGATTTAGCAGCTACTGGAGCAGCAGCTTTAGTTTCAGCAGCTTGAGCAGCAGTAGCGAAAAGAGCAACTGCAGCAACGATCAAAGAAAGTTTTTTCATGTTTTTATTAACCAAAATGAGGTTTTGATAGAGGCTAATCATTTCTGATTAGTTTCTTTCGAGAGATTAAATCACTTTAACAACGGCTTTTTTAACGAGCTGAAGTGGTGAAATAATTGAAAGGCGCGCGGCAAAATATTTTTGAGATTTTGTTTGTCAAACTTAAAAATGAATTACTTTTCCATAAGCGTCCAGCACGGCTTCATGCATCATTTCTGACATTGTCGGATGAGCGAAAATTGTGTGCATTAAATCCTCTTCGGTGAGCTCCGCTTGTTTGGCAATTACGTAACCCTGAATCATTTCAGTCACCTCGGCGCCGATTAAATGCGCGCCTAAAAGTTCTCCAGTTTTTTCGTCGAAAATAACTTTTATCAGCCCGTCAGTTTCTCCCATCGCGATTGCTTTGCCGTTGGCCATGTAAGGGAAGCGGCCGATTTTAATTTTTTTGCCGAGCTCTTTTGCTTTCTTTTCGGTGATGCCGACGGAAGCGATTTGCGGCATCGAATAAGTGCATCCCGGAATGTTTTCCTTCTTGATCGCATGGATTTTTTTAGCGTCGTATTTTCCTAGCTTGCTGGCGATTTTTTCGGCGGCGATTGTGCCTTCGTGAGATGCTTTGTGAGCCAGCCAAGGCGCGCCAGCAACGTCTCCGATGGCAAAAATATTTGCGTCGGAAGTTTCTAAAAATCCATTCACGTCAACGTGGCCTTTATTGAGTTTCACTTTAGTTTTTTCGAGTCCAATGTTTTCAACATTGGCCACGATGCCTACAGCCATAATGACTTTCTCTGCTTTTAATTCTTCGAGTTTTCCGCCAATTTCAACAATCGCAGTAACTTCATTTTTGCCTTTTTTCAGCGATTTTAACGCCGCAGAAGTGTGAATTTTAATTCCTTGTTTCTCGAAAGATTTGCGCGCGAGTTTGGAAATTTCTTCATCTTCAACCGGCAAAATATTTTCGGCCATTTCGATCAGCGTAACCTCCGCGCCCATGTTTTTGTAGAATGAAGCGAATTCTGATCCGATCGCGCCCGAACCAACAACCAACAAAGATTTCGGCAAAGCCTTGGGAGTCAGGGCTTCGCGGTAAGTCCAAATATTTTCAACATCAGGTTCCATGCCGGGAATAATGCGCGCTCTAGCTCCCGTCGCGATCACGAAATAACTTGCCTCAACTGTTGTATGCACCCCCATCGCGCCGCTAACGCGTTCGCTCGATCCCCCTAAATAGGGGGATCCTGAGGAGTCTGGCTTGCTCACCGAGATTTTTTTCGAATCCAAAAACTTCGCGAAGCCGTCAATCACTTCGATTTTATTTTTCTTCATCAACCCCGCAATCCCACCGCTCAAGCGTTTGGACACTGCTCTTGAGCGCTCAATAATTTTCTCAAAATCAAATTTTATTTTTTCGGCAGAAAATCCGAACTGATCCAAATTGTGCAAAAGATGATTAACTTCCGACGATTTCAGAAGTGCCTTTGTCGGGATGCAGCCCCAGTTCAAGCAGATCCCGCCAAGATGATTGGCCTCAACGATTCCAACTTTTAATCCAAGTTGTGAGGCGCGAATTGCGGCAACGTAACCTCCGGGACCAGCGCCAATGATGCAGAGGTCGAATTTTTTTGCTGAGGATGAGGAGGTCATAAAAAATTTAAGATTTAAGATTTAAGATTTAGGATTCGCCGTGAACTTAAATCTAAAATCTAAAATCTAAAATCTAAAATTTCATGTCCGCCGAAATCGAAAATCTTTTCAACCAAGTTGAAGCCTCACTGAACCTCATTTCGAGGTGTCTTTGACCCGAAAAAACTGCAAGAAAAATTAGCTGAATTAAACGCCAAATCGGAAGATCCGGAATTGTGGAACAACAAGTCGGAAGCGCAAAAAATTCTCAAAGAAAAATCCGTTGTTGAAGAAAAAGTTAAGCAGTTTTTAGCGATTGAAAATGGCTTAAAAGACAATCGCGAATATTTCGATTTGGCCAAGTCTGAAGCGGACGTGCAGCTTATCTTAGACACCGAAAAAAATCTTCTCGCGCTCAAAAAAAATTCCGACGCTTTCGAAGTCGAATGTCTTTTTTCTGGCGAAACCGACGTCAATAATTGCTTCCTCGACATCAACGCTGGCGCGGGTGGAACTGACTCTTGCGATTTCGGTTTGATGCTGCTGCGAATGTATGAACGCTTCGCCACCAAGCACAAATTCAAAGTCGAAATCGTCAACATGCTCGACGGTGAAGAGGCGGGGATTCGTAACGCCACGCTAAAAATTTCCGGCCGTTTTGCCTTCGGTTGGATGAAGATGGAGTCAGGCGTACACAGGCTCGTGCGCATCTCGCCCTTCAACGCCAATGGCAAGCGCCAAACTAGTTTTACTTCAGTTTGGGTTTACCCTGAGCTTGACGACGAAATCGAAATTGCCCTCGAAGATAAAGACATTCGCGTTGACACTTTTCGCGCATCAGGCGCTGGCGGACAGCATGTTAACAAAACCGATTCCGCAGTGCGCATGACGCACTTACCGACGAATATTGTGGTGCAATGTCAATCTGATCGCTCGCAAATTCGTAATCGAGCAGAGTGCATCAGCATGCTCAAATCAAGGCTTTACGAGCTTGAGCTGCAAAAGAAAAAAGATGCTTTATCGGCGAGTGAAGCAACAAAAACCGACAATAGTTGGGGTCACCAAATTCGCTCTTACGTCTTGCATCCTTACCAACTTGTGAAAGATCTGCGCACCGATTTTGAAACTGGAAATATTCAGGCGGTTTTGGATGGGGAGTTGGACGGGTTTGTTAAAGCGGCTCTAACTGAAAAAATTTAAAAACCCACAATGTCATGCTGAGTTTGTCGAAGCATG
Organism: uncultured Alphaproteobacteria bacterium; assembly: GCA_903849835.1. GTDB lineage: Bacteria > Pseudomonadota > Alphaproteobacteria > Rickettsiales > UBA1997 > UBA2645. The sequence goes on along the minus strand of CAINKA010000135.1, from coordinate 603 downwards.
ATTCTAGGTATAGTGGCTTGAATCATGCTTTGACAAGCTCAGCATGACATTGAATTAGAATAATTTTTATGCGTTGTCCATTCTGTGGAAACATCGAAACCCAAGTAAAAGATAGCCGAATTTCTGACGATGGTGAATCGATCAAGAGGCGGCGTTATTGTGCTGCTTGCGATTCACGATTCACAACCTTCGAGCGTGTGCAATTGCGTGAAATTTTGGTGATAAAAAAGAATGGTGAGAAAAAAATTTTCGATCCGGAAAAATTAAAAAAATCGATTGAGATGGCTGTGCGCAAGCGTCCTGTCTCCGAAGTCCAAGTTGAAAAATTGGTGAACAACATCGTTCGTCAACTTGAGATGGAAAGTGAGACGGAAATTTCATCGTCAAAAATTGGCGAGATGGTGATGAAGGCGCTGGAGAAGCTAGACAAAGTGGCCTTCGTGCGTTTTGCGTCGGTCTACAAAAATTTCGAAAAGGCGGATGATTTTCAGAAATTTATTAAGCAGATTGTGAAGAGTTAGTGAACATTTTTTCTTTTTACCATTCATTGTAAAAGCTCACCAAATTCGGTTCGATCAAGCGCTCAAAAAACTCAATGTCATG
>CAINKA010000134.1 GCA_903849835.1 uncultured Alphaproteobacteria bacterium | reverse complement strand
CTGAATCATGCTTCGACAAGCTCAGCATGACATTGAGTTATTGGTAATAAAATTTTTCTTAAATCCTAAATCTTAAATTTATGAACCTCGATCTCCCTCTTTTTCTCACAAACGTTACTCATCTCCTAAACCAGCTCCCCCATCTCGGCCTAATAATCGCAGCTATTTGCGCGATTTACGCCTACAAAAAATTTTCGATTTATTCCTATCTTTTTCTTCTCGCGGTTTATTTTTTGAAGTTTGATTTTGGTATAATTTTTTGGGGTTCTTACGCAGTTTTCACCGCACTATTCGCGGTTCCGCTCATACGTCAATTCATCGTTACTCAGCCGATAATCTGCCTGATTAAGCAGCTCGGACTTTTACCAAAAATTTCTGAAACTGAAAAAATCGCACTCACTTCCGGCACGATCTGGGTTGATGGAGAACTCTTTTCTGGGCGTCCGAATTTCAAATGGATCTTCTCGCAAAAATATCCTCACCTCTCGCCAGAAGAGCGCAGCTTCATGGAAAACGAAGTCGAAGAACTTTGTAAAATTTGCACTGATTACGAAGTCCAAAAGCTTCGCGATTTGCCCGAACATGTTTGGAAATTTTTACGCGATAAAAAATTCTTCGGCATGATCATTCCTAAAGAATTTGGTGGACTTGGATTTTCTGCCTATGCGCACAGCTGCGTGATTCAAAAACTTTCCTCGCGCTGCGTTCCTTTAGCAATCACAGCGATGGTTCCCAATTCCCTCGGGCCTGCTGAGTTGTTGATGCATTACGGAACTCAAGCTCAACGTGATCACTACCTTCCAAGACTCGCTGACGGCCGTGATTTGCCTTGCTTCGCGCTTACCGAACCAACAGCGGGATCGGACGCAACTTCCATCATTTCCAGCGGAACCTTATTCAAAGATTCCGACGGAAAAATAAAAATTCGGATGAATTGGAATAAGCGCTACATCACGCTTGGAGCTTATGCCACAGTCATCGGCGTAGCTTTTCAACTTCGCGATCCGAGCAAAATTCTTTTTGATCACGAAGATGTCGGCATCACTTGCGCCTTGATTCCGCACACAACCGCAGGAGTTCGTCAAGGCCGCAGACATGATCCGCTCAACACCCCATTCGTTAACTCCCCGCTAAATGGTGAAAATGTCGTCATCGGTTTGGATGCAATAATTGGTGGCGAAACCGGTCTCGGCAAAGGTTGGAAAATGCTGATGGAATGTCTTTCTGCGGGTCGAGGAATTTCACTTCCCTCAACTTCTTGCGGTGGTTCAAAACTGGTGGCACGCGTTGTCAGCGCCTACTCCTCAATACGTCAACAATTCGGCACAGCAGTTGGAAAATTTGAAGGGGTTGAAGAAGTTTTGGCAAGAATCGCTTCACGCACTTACGCCATCGACGCCATGCGCGCCTTCACTGCAGGATCGGTTGATTCTGGCGCAAAACCCGCAGTCGTGACCGCAATTGCAAAATATCACGCAACAGAAATGTTCCGTCAAAACATCAATGACGGCATGGATATCATGGGCGGAAGAGGCATCATTCGTGGTCCGCGAAATCTTTTGGCCAACGCTTATTTTTCAACTCCGATCTCGATCACGGTTGAAGGCGCGAACATCATGACTCGCAGTTTGATCCATTTCGGACAAGGAGCAATCATGTGTCATCCCTACGCCTACAAGGAAATTACCGCACTCGAAAAAAATGATCTCAAAGCTTTTGACCGCGCATTTTTTTCTCACATCAATCATTTGGTCAGCAATTTTTCGCGCTCCGTAATTTTATCTTTAACCCGCGGCTATTTCAGAAAACCATTCAAACGCGGCTTGATTGGAAAATATGAAAGAAAAATTGCTTGGACATCCGCAACATTCGCACTTCTCGCCGACATAGCTCTGGCGCGCTTCGGAGGCAATTTAAAGCGCAAAGAAAAAATTAATGGACGCTTTGGGGATGTGCTTTCAGCGATGTATTTGGGCGTCTGTATCTTAAAAAAGTTTGACGAAAATGGTCGCAAAAAAGAGGAAGTTCCACTCGTAGAACATGCGATGAAAGAACAACTTGGAAAAGCGCAAAACGCAATTGACGGACTCTACCAAAATCTTTTTGGCTGTTGCGGAAAATGGATTTTATTTCCTTTCGCAATGTGGTCGCGCTTCAATGCCTTCAGCTGTCCAGCCAATGATCTTCTTGATCACAAAGTCGTAATAAATTTTATAAAAAATGGTGAATTGCGCGAATCTTTAACCGAAGGAATTTTTGTCAGCGATGATAAAAATGACAATTTGGGACGGTTAGAAAACGCAATGAGACTCAACGAAAAATCTGAAAAAATTCGCGAAAAAATTAAATCAGCAATCAAAGTAAAAATTTTACCACGCAAACGTTTGGAAGATTTAATTGAACTTGCGCGCGAAAAGTCTGTGATTAATTTAGAAGAAACTCACTTGCTTCAAGCCGCTCAGGCAGCAGTTTTGGACGCTATGCAAGTTGATGAATATTCACTCGAAGAATATAAAAAAATCTAATCCTCAAGTTCAAATGTCACCCTGAGCTTGTCGAAGGGTGATTCCTGGCACCCGCCCCCTTGAATCATGCTTCGACAGGCTCAGCATGACATTAGGTAAACTCAGGGTGACATCGAGTTTTTTACAGAAAAACAATCATGATTCTCCTAATCGATAACTATGACAGCTTCACCTACAACCTCTACCACTACCTAATCCAAGCTGGTGAAGAAGAGGTTTTGGTAAAAAGAAATGATGAAATTTCCATTGATGAGATCAAAAAATTAAAACCTCGCGGAATTGTTTTATCTCCCGGACCGTGCACTCCAAACGATGCTGGAATTTGTTTGGAAGTGATTGAAAAACTTCAAGGAATTTTTCCAATTTTTGGAGTTTGCTTGGGACATCAAGCAATCGGTCAAGCCTTTGGCGGCAAGGTTGTAAAGACATATCCAATGCATGGAAAAATCAGCGAAATTTTTCATACAAAAAAAAATTTATTTAAAAATTTACCCTCACCTTTCAAAGCCACGCGCTATCACTCATTAATCATAGAAAGAAAAACTTGTCCGGAAAATTTAGAAATTACCGCTGAAACAAAAGACGGAATCATCATGGGAATCGCCGACGAAAAGCTAAAGATTTTTGGCGTACAATTTCATCCGGAATCGATTGCGTCGGAACATGGGCATAAAATTATCGAAAATTTTTTAAGAATTATTTCTTAAACCACATCATTCTTCAATGTCATGCTGAGCCTGTCGAAGCATGATTCGTGGCACCGAAACCAAAATCATGCTTCGACAAGCTCAGCATGACATCGAGGTTTTTTTAAAAAAATTAAAATGAACTCTTAACTGGAAAACAGTGAATTTAAAAAACCTTTCTCCTCAAGATTACGAAAAAATTTTCGATCAAATCATCGAGCTAAAAATCAACGATGATGAAATAAAAAACTTCCTCCTCGACCTTAATTCGCAAAACCTCCCAACCAATGCCTTCATTGGCGCCGTAGCATCTCTTAAAAAGAGGATGAAACATATTTCAGCGCCAGAAAATGCCATCGATGTTTGCGGAACTGGTGGCGATAAATTGAACACACTCAACATTTCCACCGCGGTTTGTTTTGTGGTTGCAGCATCAGGAATTCCCGTGGCAAAGCATGGCAATAAAGCAATCTCATCACAATCAGGATCAGCAGATATTTTTTCTGAACTAGGCGTAAAAATTTCTTCCGACATTTCTGAAATCGAAAAAAATCTCCGCGAAAAAAATCTCTGTTTTTTATTCGCACCCTTCTTTCACGAAGCCTTAAAAAACGTCGCAGCAATCCGAAAATCTCTCGCTGTTCCAACAATTTTTAATTTCCTCGGACCACTCTTAAACCCGGCAAATACAGAGTCCCAACTCATCGGCGTCTCACGCAAAGATGTGATGAAAAAAATGGCGAAGGTGGTCGTCAGTCATCAGTCGTCAGTCGTCGGTAATAACAAACGGTCGACTGTCGACCGTCGACCGCTGACTTATATCGTCCACGGCTTTGACGGAATGGATGAAATTTCCCTCTGCTCTGATTCTTACCTTTTGCGAATTGAGGATGGAAAAATTTTTGACGAAGAAATTATCAATCCAGAAAAATTTGGATTTAAAAAAGTTGCTCTTGAAGCTTTGAGAGGCGCGGATCCAAAACATAATGCCGAAAAACTTTTGGCACTTTTGGACGGCGAAAAATCTGCCTATCGTGACATCGTGGTTTTAAATTCTGCTTTCGCTTTGCAATTGGCGGAGAAAGTTAAAAAAATTGAAACTGGCGTGGAGCTAGCAAAATCAATGATTGATGGCGGAATGGTGAAAAAAGTTTTGGAAAGTTTACGATTCAGTTCAACAGCTGCCTAACATCGTTAATCGTCGTAAAAATCATCAGCGCTAAAACCAAACTCATTCCAAGTTGAAAGCCAATTTTCTGAACTTTTTGCGAAAGAGGTTTACGGAAAATTGCTTCGATGATGTAGAAAAATAAATGGCCTCCATCCAACACTGGCACTGGCAGAAGATTCATCACGCCAAGATTTACCGAGATCATCGCCATAAACCACAAGACGGAAGTGATGCCCATATCAACCGTTTTACCAGAATATTTTGCAATTTTAATTGGACCTCCAAGCTCAGCAACCGAGCGCTTTCCGGTAATTAATTCTCCCAAGGCTTTTAAAATCGCAATTGAAGTTCGGTAAGTTTCTACATTTGCACGAATAAAACTTTGGCCCAAATTTAAGTCTTGGTGAGATACTTCCGAGGCGCTAACCCCAAGGGTTTTCATCCTTACTTCGTCACCAAAGAAATCTTTTCTTGTTTGAATTTTTGGCGAAATTTTTATTTCAAAAACTTTTTCATTTTTAGAAATTTCTCGCTGAATTTTAAAAACCAAATCATCGCTCAGAGAAGTTATTACCGCGATTCTGACATCGTTAAAATCCGAGATTTCATTTCCATCAATCGCTAAAATTTTATCGCCCTTTTGCAAACCAGATTCGAATGCTGCACTTTCTGGAAAGACTTCATCAATCACTGGCAACACAGTGTTTAAGCCATTCAAACGGAATAAAATTGTAAAAATAAAAATCGCTAAAATGAAATTTGCAATCGGACCAGCGATAACAACCGCCATGCGTTGCCACACATTTTTTCCGACGAAAGAAATTTTTTTCTCATCCTCCGACATATTCGCAATCACTTCAGCATCAGGCATCGAGGCGCCATTTTTATCGCCATACATTTTGACGTAACCGCCAAGAGGCCAGAGACAAATTTTCCATCGCGTGCCTTTTTTGTCATTAAATCCAAACAGCTCGCGACCAAAGCCAATGGCGAATTCATCGACCTTCACTCCGCATAAACGCGCTACAAAAAAATGCCCGAATTCGTGGATGAACACAATTAGGGAAATTATGAAAATGAAGGAAAAAAAATTATGCAGGATAAGTTGGAGTAAGGCCATTTTGAATTTCAGATTTAGGATTTAAGATTTGTGGCGAATGCCCTAGCTTCTTGGTCAAACAGCAGCGCTTCAGAAACTGATCCTAACTTTTTATTTGGAATTTTGTCTAAAGTTTTTGAGACAATTTTAGTAATTTTGTCGAAGGTAATTTCACCTTTTAGAAATCTTTCAACCGCAATTTCATTTGCCGCGTTAAGCACTGTTGGTGCGCTCCCACCAACATCCAAAACTTCACGACAAATTTTTATTGCAGGAAATTTTTTTTCGTCAGCAGCAAAAAATTCAAGCTTTCCAATTCGCGCCAAATCAAGTTTTTCATGCTTGATTTCCATTCTTTTTGGAAATGCCAAAGCATAAGAAATTGGAACCTTCATGTCTGGCAAGCTAAGCATAGCAAGGCTTGAGCCATCTCGATAATTCACCATTCCGTGCAGAATTGATTGGGGATGAACCAGAATTTTTATCTGATTTTTTGCGACAGGAAAAAGATGAAAAGCCTCGATCATCTCCAGCCCCTTGTTCATCATCGTCGCCGAATCGATGGAAATTTTTGCACCCATTTTCCATTTCGGATGTTTCAATGCTTCAGCGATAGAAATATTTTTAAAATTTTTTTGTGAATTAAAAAAAGGCCCACCGGAAGCTGTGAGAGTAATGTCGAAGATTTCTTCTAAATTTTCATTTTCAAAAATTTGGAAGATTGCATTATGTTCGGAATCGACGGGAATAATTTTTACTTTTTTCTTTTTCGCCTCACTCATCAGAAATTCTCCAGCGCAAACTAGTGATTCTTTATTTGCTAAAGCAATATGCGATCCAGCCTTGATGGCAGCGAGTGTAGGCAACATTCCTGCGGCCCCAACAATTGCAGAAATAAATAAATCGCAGCGAATTTTTGCAACGGATAAAATTGCTTCTTCTCCGCAAAGAATTTCAGTTTTTTTTAAATTTTTTAATGCTGATTTTAATTTAGAAAAATATTTCTTATCTCTGATAACCACGTAAGAAGGCTTTAACAACAAGGCTTGGGCGATCAAAGTTTCGACATCACTTCCCGCAACTAACGACAAAACTTCAAAAGTTTTTGAATTATTTTTTACGATCTCAATCACATTCTTTCCGATTGAGCCAGTGGATCCGAAGATGGAAATCTTTTTCATAAATTATTTTAGCATTTATCATTTAGCATTTTTTTACCCGAAAAGGTTAAATGCTAAATCACTTCTTGCCTTTTAAACCCTTGTATTTCCTAGCCTCATCCTCAATCAGCGCTTCTAAATTCATCGCATTTTTTTGAGTTTTATCGAGGATAAAAATAATTTCCGGAACTACGCGGAGGGTAACTTTTTTTGCCATTTGGTAGCGAAAATGTGGTGCGGCTTCGTTTAATTTTTCTACAATTTTTTCGTGTATTTTTTCATTGCCAAAAATATCGATAAAAATTTTTACATTTTTTGCATCAGGACTGACATCCGCTTCAAGCACTGTAATCAAGCTTCCCGGCACATTTATAATATTATCACGCAGAAAAATATCAGACATGATACGCTTAATATTTTCACCGATTTGAAGTTGACGCTGAGATTTCATGTTAGAATTTTTTAAACTGATGCACCCCTCTCAACACGATGTTGAAAGTAAAAAGTTTGATCGAATTTGGATTCGTAATGTCGGAATTTTTTACTGAAGCTGTGATTAATTTTCGCTCTTCTTCATCATAGGCCAGATATTGGTAATCGCTGATATTGTAGGGGTGCTGAGCGAAATACATTTCAGTTTCGAGCTTCCCAAATTTACTGTGATAGATATTCATGTTGATATGCGGAGCGCGTCCCGGATTGGATCCCGGCATAATTGTGATGAAGTGATAATTTCCCAAATTATCAGTAATTGCGCGGCCAGACATGCTGAAATATTGATCGATATATTCGCTGCTGGGTTCGAGCAAAGTGTGATATTTTCCCGCAGCATTTGTTTGCCAGATCTCAATAACCGCGCCTTCAATCGGCACTCCAAAAGAATCGATTATCGTGCCTTGCAAAAAAATTATTTCTCCGAAAGCGCGATAAAATGAACCAACTTTTTTCGCCAGATTATTGGTGGTTGCAAAAGTTTCTGGCATTGAAAGATCAGCTGCAAAAAAGCGTGAAGGCGTTGGTTTTCTAGGCTCAAATACTGATGAAGATTCTTCAGAAAAATTTTCTTGAGCAAGATTTTCGTTCGAAGACTTTTCTTCAGCGAAAGATGTTTGTGAGAAAAAAAGGAGGGAAATTATTAGAAATTTTTGGATCATTTTTTTGAGCTAAATCCTGAATTAGCGGGCGACCACAAAGGTCGCACCCTACACTGTTGGCAATGTTACGCCGGTTTGTTTCATGTATTTTCCGTTGCGCATGTCGTAGGAAATTTCGCAGGCTTTATCACCTTTGAAAAACAAAAATTGGCAAGCTCCTTCAAAGGCATAAATTTTTGCTGGCAGTGGAGTTGTGTTGGAAAATTCTAGAGTCACGTGACCCTCCCAACCCGGTTCCAAAGGGGTTACATTGACGATGATACCACAACGCGCATAAGTTGATTTTCCAACGCAAATAACCAACACATCTTTTGGAATACGAAAATATTCCACTGTGCGAGCTAGAGCAAAGCTGTTCGGAGGAATCACACAAACATCGGTCGTGCGATTTACAAAGCTAGTTTCGCAGAAATTTTTTGGATCAACAATCGCTGAATCAATGTTGGTAAAAATTTTAAACTCGTTGGAAACGCGTGCGTCATAACCGTAAGACGAATTGCCGTAAGAAATTATTTTATTACCACCGCCATCAACCCTTACCTGCTCTGATGCGAAAGGTTCGATCATGTTTTGTTTTGCAACAAGATCAGCAATGGATTTGTCGGAGAGAATCGTCATTTAAAAATTAAGAATTTGTGAATTGAAAATAGGGGTTGTGATTTTTTATTTCTTTAAAGAAATTTAACAAATCTTAATTCTCAAAAAAATTTTCCCAAATGCACGATATCAGTTACCTTCGCGACATCATTCTTTTGCTCTTCGCATCGGTCGCAGTCGTCATAATTTTTAAACAACTCGGACTCAGTCCCGCCCTTGGATATCTAGTCGCGGGTGCAGCAATTGGACCTTTCGGATTTGGTGTTTTAACCACGACAGAAACAACTGGATCGATCGCTGAACTCGGAATTGTTTTTTTACTTTTTGCCATCGGATTAGAACTGACTTTCAGTCGATTAATGGCGATGCGAAAATATGTTTTAGGATTTGGTGGGCTACAAGTCATCATCACTTCCGCAGTTATTTCTTACATTTGCATTTTATTTTTTGGCCTATCAACAGAAACTTCAATCATCATTGGAAGCGCGCTATCTCTGTCTTCGACGGCTATCGTAATGCAAGTGATTGCTGAACATAGCGAACAATCAACTCGCGTTGGACGCCTCTCTTTCTCGATTCTTTTGATGCAAGATTTGGCCGTAATTCCGATTTTAGTTTTATTTCCTCTGCTAACAAAAAGCGATTTTAGCATCGCTAACGCCCTCGGCGGAGCCTTGATTGATGCGGTGATAGCGATGGGAATAATTTACGTCGTAGGTCGCTCTTTCATGCGTCCAATCTATCGCTTAATCGCCGAAACAAAAAGCGATGTTTTATTTCTGAGCTTCACTTTGATCATAGTTTTGGGCTCGGCTTACTTGAGCAATTACATGGGCTTGTCCTTTGCCCTTGGCGCTTTCATCGCTGGTCTGATGGTCGCGGAAACGGAATATAAATATCGCGTAGAAGAAGAAATTTTATCTCTGAAATCGCTGCTGCTCGGATTGTTTTTTATGACGATCGGGATGTCGTTTGACTTTGATTTATTGTTGCAAAGCTTGCCTTATATCGTCGCAGTTTCACTTGCCCTGATATTTCTTAAAGCCTCGATAGTCATAGCTCTGTGCCGCATATTTCGCTTTCCTTTAGCACCAGCAATTCACACCGGATTGCTTTTGTCGCAAGGCGGCGAATTTGCTTTCGTTGTGTTTTTAATGGCGGTTCAGCAGAAATTTATCGATGTTGATTTGTCACAATTTTTAATGACAGTCGTGACTTTCACGATGGCTCTCACACCTTTGCTTGCAACTCTTGGACGCAGAATAAAGGCCGTCCTCTACACCAAAGAAATTCTGCACGACAATAAAATAAAAAGAGAAATCGGAGATGTTTCGAAGCACATTGTTATCATCGGATTTTCTAAAGTCGGACGCATCGTGGCCTACATCCTGCGTAAACGCGGCATCAATTACATCATTCTTGAAAATAATCATCGCCTAGTCCGTTTGGAAAAAAATAACGGTTATAATATTTTTTATGGCGACGCGATGAATCTTGATATTTTAAAACATATCGGCGTTGAACGCTCTGAATCCGTGGTTGTATCGATGGATGATGAACTTGCTTGCATGAAAATCACGCGCTTCATTCACGAAAATTTTCCGAACGCCTTGATGATTACAAAATCCGAAAGCATCAACAATGCTGACAGATTTAAAAAGGTTGGAGCAAATTTTGTCGTGTCAAAAAATTTAGAAACTGGCCTGCAATTGAGCAGTGCTGCCCTAGCCTCAATCGGCGTTAATAGTTCTGAGATTAACAGCGCTCTCAACGCCTTCCGCGAAATAAATTCCGAGATCATCAAGGATATAATTCTTTACGATGACGAGGCGGGAAGTGGAGAAATTTTTAAGAAATAAAAAATCAAAAAACGAAAAGTGGTCGGGGCGGAGAGATTTGAACTCCCGACCCTCTGGTCCCAAACCAGATGCGCTAGCCAGACTGCGCTACGCCCCGAGATAAAGTTTTGTTGAAAAGAAAATTTGAAAGGAAATTATGAGATGTGCGCTTCGCAAAAAACGGCCGCGCATAAAACTAATCGCATCACCAAATGTCAACCCGAAATGTCAACCATGAACAAACCATCACTGCAAAAAAAATTTACTTTTACCGCAATATTTGCGGTATTTTTTTTGACCTCAAATCCCTCTCTAGCTTGGAGCGGGTATGATTACGAGAACAAAGCCGACATCGAAATCGGCCCAGGAAATCTAATGCGCGAAGGCCTAACATTTCAATTTTACGACATGAAAAATGACAGCTATCACACAGCAAAAGTGCTTTTCATGGATTCAGTTGCCGGCGGAACAAGAATTCAATTGCAGGATATGGACACGAAGAAAGAACGAGTTTTTATGATGCAGAATTGATTTCGTAAAACGCTTTAAAAAATACAAAAAATGATAAAAATTTTAGACATCGAAACTCATTCTGACGAGCGCGGATCCCTTTCCGTAATTGAATCTATGAAAAATATTCCCTTCGACATCAAAAGAATTTATTATCTTTTTTCTAATCAAGAAGGCGTTGTTCGCGGAAAACATGCTCACAAAAATTTAAAGCAAGTTTACATAGCCGTATCTGGCACCTGCACCATTACTTTTGATGACGGGATAAAAAAAACTGAAATTATTTTAAATAATCCTAAGCAAGGTCTTTTTATAGACGGGGTAGTGTGGAGGGAATTATCAAACCTCAGTAAGGACTGCGTGTTATTGGTTTTAGCTGACAATGTTTTTATGGAAGACGATTACATTAATGATTATTCGGAGTTTTTAGATTACATAAAAAAATAAATTTAAAAACCTGACACAATTTGATCACCTTTATTCTCTAAAAAATTACCAAAAAATTAATGTTTAGTAAGCCCCTTGTAACCGTTATAGTGCCATCTTACAACCATTCTCGATATATCGGCTACACTATTGAAAGTATTTTAAATCAAACTTTAAAGAATTTTGAGCTGCTAATTTTTGACGATAGCTCACTGGATGATAGTCTGAAAATTATAAAAAAATTTAAAGATCCGAGAATAAATTTAATCACTTCAGATCGAAATTTAGGTATATGCAAAGCGGTTAATTTTTGTTTTAAAAAAGCCAATGGAAAATATTTATCAATAATTGCGTCTGACGATATAATGCTGCCGGATAACCTAGAAAAAAAAGTCAATTTTTTAGAGCTTAATCCGGAATATGGCGCCGTGTTCAGCGGGATTGAAGCAATCGACGAAAAAAATCGAATTCTACAAAAAAAAACTAAAAAATTTGAAAGAATTTTTATATCAGAAAATAAGAAAAAGCATGAGTGGTTAAATCATTTTTTTTACAAAGGAAATTGCATAGCTGCCCCAACTTTTGTAACTACGGCAGATTGTGTTAAAAACATTAATGGCTTTAACGAATTAATTTCTCAAGCACATGATTTTGATATGTGGGTAAGAATTTGCCTCGCGGGATATGAGATGCATGTATTACCTGAAAATCTGGTTCAATACAGACAGAGAAGAAATAATCAAAACCTAAGCAGCAATACTTCTGATGTAAGAAAGAGGCTTGTCTTTGATAATGAAAAAATTTTAGAGAATTATTTATCAATCAAAAATATGGATGATCTTATTAAAGTTTTTCCGAACTTACCAACTCGTCACAAACAAATTTCCGAAGATTTAATACCATTCCTGATCGCATTGGAGTCCATGAAGGTAAATGACCCATCTCATCATCAATTTGCCTTAACTACTTTGTTTAATTTATTAAAAAACCTAGATATAAGAAAAACTTTAGAAAAAGAATTTAATTTTACCGATAAGGAGTTATTAAAATTAATTACCAATAATCCTCTTGGATCTGCGATAGAGTGTATGCATAAGATAAAATTTTATAATTCTTTACTAAAGAAATTTATCTCCAAATTAAAAAATTTTACCAATCGATAATTAGTTACGTATCTTTTTTTGCGACACAATAATACCCTGAGTAAGAAATATTGGCCATATTATAGAAACGTGCTTTATCTCGCAACCATTGTAGCTCTTAGACACTGTTAGCTAATTATCAACCCCAAGAAAATCTTAACCTCAGCTAAAGCTATAAAACTAAAGAACGACTGATCTGACTTGTCGTAGCGCATCGCCAACCTCTTATTCTCTTTTAGCTTGCCGAAGAAAATCTCAATCCGCCTTCTCAGTTTGTACAAAGACTTATCGTAGATTATCGGAATCTTTCTGTTTTTCCTTCCAGGAATTACTGGTGTGCTGTTGTTTGATCTTAGATAGCACCTGTGCTCATCAGAGTCATATCCCATATCCTCTAAACCGACAACATTTCTTGTCAGCTCATTGGCCACGGTTATGTCGCAAACATTTCCAGCAGTTAAAAATCCTTCGACCAAATGGCCGTCCGCAGTTATTGCCAAGTGAAACTTGGTGGTCATGCCTGCGGGATTTCTACCTTTCGTTTGGATCCCCCTTTTAATCCGCCGCCATGTCGATGAACTTTCATTGTTGTGCTATCAGCCATCACAACGTTAATCGTGACAACTTTATGTCGCTGCAGCTCTTGCAAGATTTTCCACCACAACCCTCGATCGCTACTTTTTTTGAAACGAAGATAAAGGCTGTGCCAATAGCCATAAACTTTCGGCAAATCTCTCCAAGAACTACCAGTTCGAAGCACGTATAAAGCGGCGCAGAATACTTGGTAATTTGTTATTCTTTGTGGTCTTCCAGCTGCTGAATAGCTGCCTACAATTAGAGAGTTGATCTTCTCGTTGAAGAAGGACTCTGAGATTGGGTATAGTCTTTTGTCCATGAGTTGCCTCTACTTTTTGGTTGGGAAAGTAGGAGGTTAGGATGGGGGAAATAATTAGCTAACAGTGTCTAGGTTCTATGCTTTAAAGATTTTTTAAATTCTTTGATGGCTTTTTTTGCTTTTCTATTTTTTCTAAGCCAAGACCTTACTTTACCATTTTTTTTAAACAAAGAATTCTTCGATTTCTCTGCAATGGAATCTGCAATGGGATAATTAAAAAAACCCATCTCGATAAGGCTGCCTCTATTTTTGCAGATTAATTCCACGCCAACCATCTCTTCCAAATCTTTTAATCTATGTTTAAACCTATGCCCCTCTTCAATTGCAAGCTGAGAGCCTACAATGATTTCCCTTCTCCAAACATCATCTTGCAATAATTTCTGACAAATTTGCCTCGCTTCGTAAGGGGTTTCGTAAGTTGGAATTTTTACATATTTTCCAAACTGCGTCACGAGATCTTCTCTTGGATCAGAAACTAAAACAGAGTTGCAAGCCATGATATCCCTGACTCTCCAAGAAAAAGCTCTGCCAGCTTGAGCATGGGAAATATTTATCGAAATTTTGCTGGAATTATAGATGTTTTGATTATCGCTAACTGAAGAGACTTCTAAATCAGAATAAGATAACGCCAAATCTACTGAGGAGTTGCAAGTATCAATCCAGCTATTCGAACCATATACAGCCAACCCCAAATCAGCAACGGATTGCAAAACCTGTATTCTAAAATTTGAAGAAATTAAATTCAGAAAATCAGCGTGAGAAATTTTTCTAATCGCAGAAGAGCTGATTCCCAGATCCTCTAAATGCCTTTGCGGCTCTAGCAAAACATTTTTTCTAAAAGATTTTAGAAAAATTTTAAAATCCTCTTTGTCCTCATCATTAAATTTTTTAGCAAAAACTTTTTTAAACGGAGATGAAGAAAAGCTAAAATCAGTTCCGATGAAAGAAATATTTTTATTTTGCTCAATTTTTTTGGAACAAAAATCGGTTGCAAAATGAAGAACATTCAAGCTTTTCATTTTTGTTCCGAAATATTCCTTGGCCATCGGAATAAAATCATCGCTTGCCATTAAAAAATGATAACGCTCGGCATTACGCTTTAGCAATTCCTTATCAACGAATAAAGCTGGGGAATCGGTGCCATAAATAGCTATTGGACAAGAAACTAGTTTTGGGAGAAATTCGTAAAGTGAATTATTGCAAGCAATAACAAAATCTGGATTAAAATTAGTTATTTCTTTACTTAGTTTTTTTGTATCTATTGCAGACGAGCTTCTGTTACTACTCCAAGAATTATCCATTAACTGATTGGTAATCATCAACATGACTTCATTACCATTTCTAACCAAAGCATTAACTAAACCTTCGTAAAAACATGGTAATTTTTTAGAATTTGGAATACCGGAAATGGTACTGAAAATTATTTTTGCCATTTATTTGTTTTTTTAACTAACTTGCGACGAGAGGATAATTTTCTCGCATATTTTTTCAAAATAGAAATGACTTTCTTCAGCTCAGTTATCCTTACAAACCAGCTTGGTAAGAATGTAAAAATTGATCCTTTCTGCTTCATAAAAGAAGATGTGACGATAGGTGATAATGTCGTAATTCATAGTGGGGTAAAAATAGAAAATGGAGTCAGAATTGGGAATAATGTCGAAATTTTTCCTAACTCATATCTTGGAAAAGAGCCAAAAAGTTCTGGGTCGCTCTCGAGAAAATTAATTTTTAAAAAAGAACTTACAATTGGAGACGGCTGCCTGATTGGTCCAAATGCAGTAATTTATTGTGACGTAAAGCTTTCCAATAATTGCTTGATAGGCGATGGAGCTTCGATTAGAGAGCAAGTTGAGATCGGAGAATTTTCAGTAATCGGTAGAAATTCTACCGTGAACTACAATGTCAAAATTGGCAAAAGAACTAAGATTATGGACCTAAGTATCGTGACTGGCAATTGCACGATTGGAGATGATGTTTTTATCGGATGTCTAGTAGCGACAACAAATGACAAAAGATTTGGCAAAGGTAACGATTTTAAAATCGAACATATGCATGGCCCAATCATTGAGGACGGAGTGGCAATTGGAGCTGGTGCAAATATTTTACATGGAACAACCATTGGAAAAGGATCGGTGGTAGCTGCTGGCTCGATTGTAACAAAAAATGTTATGTCGGAAGTTTTGGTTATGGGCAGTCCGGCAGTAGTTATAAAAAAATTTAACGATGAAAAAAAACCTTATAATCCCCCGAAAGAATTACCTCGTCCCGCTCTCTAAAGGCAGAATTATTTTTATCATCACAACCCCTCCTCTCTCTACACTCCTCTCTTAAGACGCTGTTTTCAATTAATAAATTTTTGTAATTCTGTATAAATTTTTTTCCTCCAGGAAAAATTTTTAGAAATCTTTTAATGGATTTTTTCATGAATTTTTCTTTTTGGTAATTTTATATTTGCTAAAATAAAGGCAGTCCAAATTAGTTTGTAAAAGAAAATTGATTGCCTGATTTGCAGTTTCGATAACAGGCTCTCCCGGACCGTTGAACGAGGTATTCATTAAAACCGCAATGCCACTTTTCTCTTTAAATTTTTTTAAAATTTCAAAAATAATTCCACAATCCTGATTCACGGATTGAACTCTCGCAGACCCATCAACATGGGTAACAGCAGGAATTTCTTTTGACCTAACTT
This sequence comes from uncultured Alphaproteobacteria bacterium, assembly GCA_903849835.1. Lineage (GTDB taxonomy): Bacteria > Pseudomonadota > Alphaproteobacteria > Rickettsiales > UBA1997 > UBA2645. The sequence continues at coordinate 7,746 of CAINKA010000134.1, read as the reverse complement.
CCGCATTTAACAACATGAAGTACGCCGGAAACTGGGTTGAATCAAAATATTCTTTTTCAAATCCCTCAAGAACCATTGGTGCAAACGGTCTCCACGATTCGCGCGATTTTATTAAATTTACTCTTTTCCAATTTTCTAATTTTGTTGGATTTGCAAGAATCGATCTATGTCCGAGTGCGCGAGGACCAACTTCACTACGACCATCAAATAAAGCGATCACCAAATCATCATTCAAGTCTTGTGCAGCCATGATTGACATGGACTCTTCATCACGCTCGATAATTTCAATATTTTTTGAATTCTCCTTCAGCGATAATTTTATTTCACTATCAGAAAAGCTGGAATGTAATCCAAGATATGCAATTCTTGGAGATAATTTTTCTACAACTCTTTCATTTCCGAGCAGGTTATAATATAGCGCTAGAGCCGATCCAATCGATAATCCCATATCTCCCACCGCCGGAGGAACAAAAACATCATCAAACGGTCCTTCGTTAATTACTCTGCTATTCGAAGGACAGTTTAGAGCGATTCCGCCAGAGAGACATAAATTTTTAGAAACTACTCCGCTGCTTCTTAGTGCAGAATGCAGAGCTTTTGTTGATTTTAAAATTATCTCTTCAATTAATTTTTGTGTGCTTGCAGCAATATCAACATTTATGGGCTCTAATATTCTTTTTTGATCTCCAAGAGCAGTGAGGTCATAGCCCATTTCTGCAGCCATCTTCATACAATGATCCGTCCATTCTTTTGGCGCAATTTTTCCGCAATCATGCCAATTTCCAACAAATTTATGATCAAAGAATTTTGGCTTTCCGTAAGCTGACAATCCCATTAATTTTCCAGCGCCTCCAGATCCGAAATCAAATCCTATAAAAAACGCAGACCAATCATAAATTTCGCCAGCTGTGATAGAATTTGGAGTAATTGGAAAAAGTCTGTTACCATCTCCGTATCCGAACAAGCCACAAGCATATCCAAGATCTCCGCCACCGCCGCCATCGTTACTTAACAAGGCTGCGTCTTGATGCGGGCTTTGATAAAAAGAATAAGCTATGTGAGCGTAATGATGAGAAAAAACGAATGCAGGAATTTTTTTATCCGCCAAATTTAAAGTTACAGGGTAATGAAATCCGTAACTAACTTCATCGGATTTTATAAAATTAGAATAATCAGTTTTGGCAATTTCATCCAACTTCGAAACCTTGTGCCACAAGTTTGTATCAACGAATTTTTCAAACTCACCAAATAGTTTTTTTTCATCCAGAATTATTTCTTTTCCTCCGGGAATAGCAGTGTGATACGGGTGCTTATCCACACTACTAAACACATGCCTTAGCCAACCTATCTTGCTTTTTTCAAACTCATCGCAATCAATGTTTAGAGCATCCCTTAGCGTGCATGGAATTTTTTTGTGAGCCTCTTGTATTTCAAAATTTATCGAAAGTTTTTCTGGATTAAAAAATAAATATTCAACAAGCTGAGTTGAGGTCAGTGTCGCATAATCAATGTCTTCGATCTTTAAATTAGCGTCTTTTAATGCGGTTTCTATATCTTCGAAAGCGATACTGATTACATGCTTAATTCTTTTAATTCTTTCGATTTCTAGGCATAAGATAACATCTCCATTTTTTATTATAGAAATTGATGCATCGTGTCCGAAATGAAGTCCTAGAATTATCATGATTTAAATTTTAAGAAATTTAGTGTTTTAAATTTAGTGTTTTTGATTCTTTATCAGTTTTTTAAAAATTTCTTTTTCTTATTTCGAAAGCAAGACGCTTATTTTTCTAAAAAATGTTCAAGAAAATAACGTGCAACCCTAAGCTCAGCGTATTAGTAACGGCTCATGGTTTTGAAAAATATCTCAAACAATGCTTGGACAGCATAGTATCTCAAAAAGTTAATTTTTGTTATGAAATTTTATGCTGCGATGACTGTTCTCCAGATAGCTCTCCACTTATTTTAGAAGATTATCAAAAACGTTATCCGACATTAATTAAAATCATTAAAAATGATAGAAATCTGCACTACCCAAAAACTAACGCAAAATTAATTAGCCAAGCTGCCGGCGATTATTTTATTCACATTGATGGAGATGATTACTTAACAAACGAAAATAAGTTACAGACGCAGGTTGATTTCTTGGAAAAGAATAAAAAATTTTCTGGTGTAGGGCACAACACGATGCTTGTATTTGAAGATGGCAAAAAAAATGAACCTATGATTAATCTCAAAATCGATGCAACGCACACCGCACTAGATATCATAAGCGGCAAAACTTACTTCCACACATCTTCCATGATGTATCGAAATATTTTTAGAAAAAATATTCCTGATTTTTTTACACACCCATATGCTGGGGATTGGCTTTTTATGATCGTTTATGCCGAGCATGGAAATATTGGCTATATCGACGAATTAATGTCTGTCTACAGAATCCATAAAGGAGGTATCTGGACTTCTCTGGGAGATTTAAAACAGATTGAGCGCAACATCGATTTCTGTCCCTACTACAACAAGTTTCTTGGCTATAGATATAATCTTAATTTTTTGCTAAGAACTAAAATGTTTATCGAGCATTTAAGAAAAAATTTTGAGACAGAATTAAAAAACAATAAAAAACTAAACCGAAAGATTTGTCGCATCTCCCTTACCTGCAGAATGGTGAAGAAGCTTTCTGAATATGGTTTTAAAATAACCTGGGGAACAACTCTGATGAAAAACCAAAAACATCTGAAGATTTAACTGTAAAATTCTTTTATTTTATCGCAGACAAAATCAATTTCATCATTCGTTATACCGTGATATAAGGGCAAGCGCAACAACCTTTCGCTTTCTTTCGTTGTATAAATATCTTGTCCACAAAATTTAGAAAATTTCTTACCCGCTAAAGAATCGTGCAAAGGAATATAGTGGAACACTGCACAAATTTCATTTTTTTTAAAAAAATTTATCAGACTCGCTCTCTCGTCTAGATCTGCAGTTTTAATGTAAAACATATGTGCGTTATGCTCGCATTCATCTGGTATGTCAGCTAGTTCCAACGTAGAAGTGCTTTGCAAAGACCGCAGATTATTTTGGTATCTCTTCCAATAACTCATTCTCTCGTTAAACAATTTTTCAATCTCTTCTAGTTGGCCGAACAAATATGCAGCGTTGATGTCACTCGGCAGATAAGAAGATCCGATATCTGTCCAGCCATACTTATCAATTTCGCCACGAAAAAACTTCGACCTATCAGTACCTTTTTCCCTGATGATTTCCGCCCTTTCAATAAAGCGTTTGTCCTGAATCAACAAAGCTCCTCCCTCACCCATCGTATAATTTTTTGTTTCATGAAAACTATAGCATCCAAACTCTCCTAATGTTCCAAGATGTTTACCGCGATACTTTGCCATCACGGCTTGCGCAGCATCTTCAATTACAAACAAATCATGCTTCTTAGCGATTGCTAAAATTTTTTCCATCTCACAAGCAACGCCAGCATAGTGCATCGCAACTATGGCTTTGGTTTTTTCAGTGATAGCAGCTTCAATTAAATTCTCATCAATGTTCATCGTATCTGGCCTGATATCGACAAAAACAATTTTTGCTCCACGCATCACAAAAGCATTCGCCGTAGAAACGAATGTATAAGATGACATGATTACCTCATCGCCATCCGTTATTTTGCATAGAATAGCGGCCATTTCTAATGCATGCGTGCATGAGGTTGTGAGTAAAAATCTTGGAATGAAAAAGTTTTTCTCAAACCATTCGCTACATTTTTTAGTAAACGCACGATCACCAGAAATCATGCGACTAGCTATGCTTTCTTCCGCATACTTCATTCCCAACTCTGATTTTATTGCCTTACTAAATGCGATCATTTTTTTCTGAAAAAATATATTCCGCAGCACGATCGCCACAGTTTAAAATTACATCCAACACCGAAACGTAGTCATCGAAATCACCATGCAATTGCTGATATTGCTTATAACCGTCATAGCGCATGTATTCTAACTCTATACCAGCTGCATCAAATTTATTTGGCTCAATATAATTTTTAGCAGACGGACCAGAAAGGTAGCAATCTGCACCCAATTTTTGACAAATTGCGATTAACTTATCCGTTTTTTTTCCGCTTAAATTTAGGTCTTTAGAATTTATAAATTCAGTTTTTATTCCCAAAAAATCAGAAATTAATTTCGTGGTGTGAATGTTAAATTCAGATAAATTTTCCCATCTCTTTTCAAGATAAATTTTATCTAACAAAAACTTGTTTTGCTTAAGAAACGGAGCTTTCGAATAGTGCTCTAGAATTGCGTTATAATGCTTTTTATAAAACGCTTTATTACCAACATCGTTAAAAATTTGTACCTCGAATATTTTAGCATCAACGCTGATTTTTTTTACCGGAATGGTTAGCCAAGCCAATCCATTGGCGGTTTTAATTTTATTACGAGTCCTCCAATCCCGCCTAGTAAATTGCACATCCTCATAAAAAACAAAAACATCCACCTTGTTGATCATATCAAACACCCCTTTCCACGGAATGTAATTAGACTGCAGAATGGCTATTTTTTTACTGCTCGTACGCATTAACTTTGCTTCCAGTTTTTTTTCTAAAATCACTAATCAAATCACCATAGCCACGACCGTTTTTTTCTTGAGGCCATGAGGTGTTAACCCAGTCTTTGCATTTCTTACAAATATGACATGCGCTAAAATTATCGTCGAGATGCATCTGTCTAAGGCTGCGGTAATATTCACTATCCCACAATTCTTTAATCGTAGTTTTTCTGTAATCTATGATTTCGGATTCTCCCGTCCAATCTGTAGGACAAAATCCAAGCTGACCTTTCGAGTTTAAAATAATTCTTTCCCAAGGATAAACACAGGGCTTTCTCTTAAAGTGTTCTGGCAATGTTATATTCTCTTGAATGGCTCCACCAGCGGTATGTAGGTTTCTAATAATCACAAAATCAACACCCTTTTCTTTCCAGAATTTATCGAAATCTTCCACCTCGTTTTCGTTTTCTTTTTGTTTCACAAAACTAACCACAATCTTCAATTTGCTTTTGATTTCGTTGCGATAATCGATGAGATTAAGAACATTCTCTTTCACCTTAGAGAGCTTTCCTCCAACCCTGACTATGTCATACGTATCGCTATGATGGGCGTCGAGACTGATATCAATCATATCGATGTTAGCATCGATTAATTTTTTCACATTTTTCTCAGTAAGTGGGCTACCGTTGGTTGTAAGGGAAACAAAATTGTCAGAATAATTGCCGGCATATGTTAACATTTCGTAAATTTTCGGATGTAGCAATGGCTCACCATTAGCAGTATATCGAATTTGTTGAGTATGCCCTTTGCCATACTCTCTCACCTCATCAACCATTTTGTTATGTAGAGCAACATCGAGCAACGCAGATGTGTAATAATCCGATTCTTTAAAAGTTGCATGCGGGCAGTGAATACAAGCATAGTTACATTTTTCAGTAACATCGACACCGATTTGCGACGGAAATTCTTTTTTTAACCTACCACTAAAATCATATTTCATTTTTTAAGTCCTTTTAAAAAAATTTTAACCAGAAATTTTCTCCCTTTCCAAAAAATCTGCAATTTTTCTTTCGAGTTTTTTGCAAATTTCAGCTGCACTTCGATCGTCTCCAGTCTTTGTTTTAGACCATTTTTTGCAGAGATATTTTCACCGCTATTCCCATTAAAAACCGAAGCAATATTCACTGGATAAAATGAATATTTTTTTCCGTTTTCTTTTTTGGTTGAAACTAGAGCCATGTTGAGCTCGTAGTCCATGCAGTAGCGATTTTTTTCGTTGAATTTGAAGCGGTTAAAAATTTCTTTGCGGTAATAAAAAGATTCGCCGGAGCCGATTGGGCAATGCTTGATGAGGTTACGCTTCGTCATCGGAATTGTCGCGCTCGCATCAAAGCCATTCGAGATTCCAACGGAATAGCTGTTGAAATAAATCACGTCAAAATGCGGATTCATTTTTACGTAGTAATTCATCTCTTCGAAAAAATTTTTATGGAAAAAATCATCAGCTCCCAAAAATCCTATCACGTCACCCGTAGCATGCTTCAAAGCCAAATTTCTGCCGTGAGAAATTCCGGAATCTTTTTCTTTAATCCAACGAATGAATTGCGGAAATTTTTTTTGGTAATCGGAAATTATTGCGTGAGTTTCATCAGTTGAAATATCGTCTAGAATCAACAGCTCTTTGTTTTCGTAACCTTGCTCCAAAAAAGACTCGATCGCTTTCGGCAAATATTTTGCCGCGTTGAAAGTTGTGATGATGACCGAAATTTTCATGAAAATTTTTCTGGAAAGTTGAGACGTAGCGTGGTTTTTTATGGACGCCCCTCTTCAAAATCAAAACAAAAATTTATGAATGAAATTATTCCCTTCGATCAACGCGACGGATTTATTTGGTATAACGGAAAATTTGTTGAGTGGAAAGATGCAAAAGTTCACGTTCTTAATCACGGCTTGCACTATGCTTCATGCGTGTTTGAAGGCGAAAGAATTTACAACAAAAAAATTTTTAAATGCGACGAGCATTCCACGAGACTTCACGCTTCAGCAAAAATAATGGGATTTAAAATTCCTTTTTCGGTCGAAGAATTGAACAAAGCAAAAAAAGAGATCTCAGAAAAACAAAACATCGTTGATGGATATATGCGCGCCTTTGCTTGGCGAGGTTCAGAAAAAATGGCGGTGTCAGCTCAAGAAAATAAAATTCACGTCGCAATCGCTTGCTGGACATGGCCTCCCTACTATTCCGAAGAATCGCGCAGAGCGGGATTAAAATTAAAATTCGCACGCTACAAACGTCCGTCACCAGAAACCGCGCCAATTGCTGCAAAGGCTGCTGGACTTTACATGATTTGCACAATTTCAAAACATGAAGCTGAGCGCGAAGGCTATAACGACGCTTTGATGCTTGATTATCGCGGTCTCTTGGCCGAAGCGACCGGTGCAAATTTATTCCTCGTGATGAAAAATGGAGAATTGCACACTCCGCTTCCAGACTGCTTCCTCAACGGAATCACGCGCCTCACCGTAATCGATTTAGCAAAAAAACGTGGCATAAAAATTGTTGAACGCCACATCAAACCAGAAGAACTTTCTGACGCTGTCGACGCTTTTTTAACTGGCAGTGCAGCAGAAATTACACGCATCGGATCGGTTGAAGATAAATTTCACTACCCAACTCCGAGCCAAATCACGCTTGATCTCATGAGCGATTACAATCAACTAGTTCGCTCATAATCCACAAAAATATGAAACAAATTTTCTTGAATATTTTCACCGCAATTTTTTTTGGAATTTTTTCCTTCACTGTTTTTGATGTCGCAATCTCAAAGCCTGCGAACTCACAAGATTACGGCTTTCGCGTCAAAGCCCATTCACAATTCAACAAAGAATTTTCAGGAAATACTTTTGTTTTGGATGGCGATTCTTTGAAAGTCGGAGGCAAAGAGGTTCGTCTTTTTGGACTCGATGCACCAGAATATAGCCAAACCTGTTTCGACAAAAAAAAAGAGGAATATCCATGCGGCCAAGTATCGCGTGACTTTCTGATTGGCCTCGCCGGCGGAAAAAAAGTGAACTGCATTTACGCAGAGAAAGATAAATATAACCGCTTTCTCTCAAAATGTTTTGTCGGAAAAGTTTCGATCAACGAAGAAATTATAAAAAATGGCATGGCCGTAATTTATAATTTTACCG
>CAINKA010000133.1 GCA_903849835.1 uncultured Alphaproteobacteria bacterium | reverse complement strand
ATCATGCTTCGACAGGCTCAGCATGACGGCGAGTTTTTTAATCGATGTTTTAATTTGCAAAATTGCTCCCGCGTTTTTAGTTTGCGCGGCTCCTTTCCACTTTAAATTTCAATCAACATGAAAATCAACTTCGCTAAATCAGCGCCGATTTCTGCGGCCAAAAATTCCCCAGCAGATTTTTCTGCGGCCAAAAATTTAATCCAAGTTTTGGTTTTAACCGAAGAACAGGTCAAAAAATCGAATCTAAAACATGTCAAATTCGCCAAAGAAAATTTTGCTTTTGAAGGAAAAAATAATCAGGCGCATTTAGTTCCGCTAGATTCGCAAATCGTTGCGGTTGTTGGAGCGGGAGCTGAAAAAAAATTAAATGATTTGGAATTACAAAAAATTGGTTCGCGAGTTGTGGCGTTTTTAAACGGTTCAAAAATTAAAGATGGTGGCGTGCTTTTTGAGTCAAAAAATTCGGCTAAAGATCTCGCAAATATTGCCTTCGGCGCACTTTTACAAAGCTATCGTTTCAACAAATATTTTGAAAATAAAAAGAAGGATAAGGAATTAAAAATTAATTCTCTTTCCATCGTTGCGCCAGATGTTTCTAAGGTCGAGAAAGAATTCGCTCCGCTAAAAATTCTCGCAGAAAATATTTTTTTCCTTCGTGATTTAGTTTCTGAACCGTCAAACATCCTACAGCCTGAAAGCTACGCCGCGATTTGCAAAACTCTGAAAAAAGATGGATTAGAAGTTGAAGTGCTTGGTGAGGCAGAAATGAAAAAGCTGGGAATGGGCTCGCTGCTTGGCGTGGGGCAGGGCAGCGACAAAGAATCGCAACTCGTAATTTTAAAATGGAATGGCGGCAAAAAAGGTGAGCAGCCGCTAGCCTTCGTTGGCAAAGGCGTAACTTTCGACACTGGTGGAATTTCGATCAAGCCTTCGAACAACATGGAAGACATGAAAACCGACATGGCCGGATCCGCTGTGGTCGTGAGTTTGCTGCGTAATTTAGCGCAAAGAAAAGCGAAGGTGAATGTGGTCGGAGTTGTCGGCCTCGTCGAAAATATGCCGTCGGGAACGGCGCAAAGACCGGGTGATGTGGTGAAATCAATGTCGGGACAAACCATCGAAGTAATCAACACTGACGCGGAAGGGCGCCTCGTTCTTGCTGACGCTTTGCACTACACCAACACAAAATTCAAACCGAAATTTATCGTTGATTTAGCGACGCTAACCGGCGCCATCATTGTCTGCTTGGCTGATGTTTACGCCGGACTTTTCTCCAATGACGACGACCTCGCCAAAAAATTAGAAAGCTGCGGAGCCGCGGTGGGAGAGCGTGTGTGGCGTATGCCCCTCGGCGAAGAATATGACGAAATGATCAATTCAGATATTGCCGACATGAAAAATGTCGGAAGCGGAAGAGGCGCGGGAAGCACCACAGCGGCGCAGTTTTTAAAACGTTTCGTCGGCGAAACAAAATGGGCTCACCTCGACATCGCCGGCGTCGCATGGAAAGGCAAAGGCGACGCAATGGCAGTGAAGGGCGCGAGTGGTTACGGGTTACGTTTGTTGGATTCTTTGGTTCGGCTTTACGAAAAAAAATAACGCGGAGAAAAAATGTTAAAAAAATTACACATTAAAAATTTCAAAAGTTGGGAAGATACTGGTGAGATGGAAATGGCGCCGATCACGATGTTTTTTGGCGGGAACAGTTCTGGCAAAAGTTCGATTTTGCAGTTTTTGTTGATGTTGAAGCAGACGGCAAATTCTTACGATAAGGCCCAAATGTTAAATTTTGGCGGAAAGGAAAATGACATCATCGATTTTGGAAATTTTCGGGATGTGATTTTTAATCATGAAATTGATCGGGTTTTGGAGTTTGATATTGATGAAAATGTTGATACTTGGCCTCGTTTCTTAAAGGCTGAGGTTACGTACAAAAGTGACAAAATTTCTGCAAAAATATCTCATAAAAATTTACCTGAGCCAAAAACGAAATTGTCGTTAGCATCATGCTTAACTGGGCTTAACAGCATGGAGTCAATCGAATATCTCGGTCCATTAAGACAATTCCCAAAACGCCAATATCAGTGGAAAAACACATCCCCATCAACAGTTGGGAAGGAAGGTGAATATGCAATTGATGCAATTCTCGCCGAAAAAAAAGAATCGATCCTTGAAAAAAAAATCGCCACCGCTTTGCAAAAAATGGGGCTTGTTGAGAGCTTCAGAGTTGCACAAATTCCAACCACTGATCTTTACCAAATTCTCATCAAAAAAACGTCTGCCTCTACCGAAGTTTTGCTGCCAGATGTTGGCTTCGGCGTATCGCAAATCTTGCCAGTTTTAACTTCACTTTTTTACTCTCCGATCGGCTCAATCATCATCCTCGAACAACCAGAAATTCACCTACACCCAAAGGCTCAAACCGAATTTGCCGATGTCGTAGTTGAGGCTGTTAAAGAACGAAAAATCCAAGTAATAATCGAAAGTCACAGCGAGCATTTTTTAACGCGCATTCAAACTCGAATTGCCGAAGGAACTTTATCAAAAGATGCCGCCAAACTTTATTTCTGCAAAAACGAAATCGGAAAATCGGAGCTCGAAGAATTAAAAATTGATGACTCCGGAAGAATCGAAAATTGGCCGAAAGATTTTTTCGGCGACATGCTCGGTGAAGCATCGAATAGAGTTCGCGCTTATTTAGACCGCAAAAAAACATCAAAAAAATAAACCCAGAATGTCTTTCGTCATCGATACCAATGTTTTGGTCGTAGCTAGCGACCCAACGCGCGACTGTTCCGAACACTGTTTTGATTTTTTAGAAAAAATTTTACGCGACAAATCAGTAATTTTTATCGATGTATTTTTTGATAAAGAACGTCAAAGTTTTTGTAGCGAAATTGAAGATGAATATAAAAAAAATATCGACTCTCAAGACTACGCCTACCAGTTTTTAAGAAAAATTTTTGACCACGATCCAAACTCAATAATTTGCCGAGTTGTTGTAAAAAAAGATGAGGATGAAAACTATTTAGATTTTCCATCTGACTTAAAAAACTTTGATCCAAGCGACAAAAAATTTGTCGCCGTTGCAATCGCCAGCAACCAAAATCCTGAAATTGTAAATGCTGTCGACTCAGACTGGAAGCAGTACGAGACGGTTTTAAAAAAATACGTAAAACTAAAATTTCTCTGTAAATGAAAAAATTACTAATCCGCGGCGGAAAAAAACTTCAAGGGTCGGTGCAGATTGCTGGTGCGAAAAATGCAACTTTGCCGCTGATGGTGGCGTCGATTTTGACCGATGAGAAGCTTACTCTCACCAACGTTCCACACGTTTCTGACATCTCGACGATGGCCAATCTTTTGGTGAATTTGGGAATTGAAATTGGGCTCGATGGGCTCGATCCCGACTTTGGAAATCAAGGCCGCGCGCTGATTTTGAACGCAAAAAACATTTCCAATCCCGTCGCGCCTTACGATCTCGTGCGCAAAATGCGCGCTTCGATTTTTATTTTGGGACCTCTGCTGGCGCGGCTTGGCAAGGCTCGCGTTTCTCTTCCGGGGGGCTGCGCAATTGGAACTCGTCCAGTAGATTTGCATTTAAAAGCGATGGAAAAGTTGGGCGCAAAAATCGAATTGAGCGGCGGCTACGTTGACGCCACGGTTGATGGTCGACTCAAAGGCGCTGAAGTTAATTTTGAAAAAGTTTCAGTTGGCGCCACCGAAAATACCTTGATGGCCGCGACTTTGGCTGAAGGTGAAACGGTGATCAGCAACGCTGCTTGCGAGCCTGAAATCATTGATCTGGCGAAATGTTTAACCGCGATGGGTGCAAAAATTTCTGGTGCCGGAACTTCGCGAATCGTCATTCAAGGCGTCGAAAAATTACACGCCGCACGTCACCGAATCATTGCCGATCGTATCGAGGCCGGAACCTACGCAGCAGCAGCTGGAATCACCGGAGGTTGCATCAAATTAATCGGCGTCGAAATGTGGATTTTGGGCGGATTTAAATCAGAGTTGGAGAAGGCGGGACTCACGCTAAAACAAGTTTCTGAATTCGAAGTCGAAGTGTCGCGCAGCGGCGCCGTAATTAATCCCGTCAGCATTTCAACTCACCCCTTTCCCGGTTTCCCAACCGACATGCAAGCCCAGTTCATGGCACTAATGGCGGTAGCGGAAGGCAGTTCAACAATCGAAGAAACCATCTTCGAAAATCGCTTCATGCATGTGATGGAACTAGTGCGAATGGGCGCCAACATTGAATCGCACGGCAATGTTGCAGTGGTGAAAGGCGTAAAAAAATTAACCGGCGCCGAAGTAATGGCGACAGATTTGCGCGCTTCAGTGTCGCTAGTTTTGGCGGGTTTAGTCGCAGAAGGCGAAACCGTAATCAACCGCCTCTACCACCTCGAACGTGGTTACGAAAGATTGGCGGAAAAGCTGATTGCTTGCGGGGCGGATATTAAAATTCTTTACTAAAACCCAATTGTCTCCACGTGGAGACAATTCAAAAAAAACACCAACCAACCCAGCAACGCCAACGTCTCGACACCAATGAGAAATTCACAAAATCAAAACCAAAAAACCATGACAAAAGAAAAAAAATCCAGCATCGAGGTTCAAGGAACGCTCATCTCCGTAGTGTCCTCCAAAGTCGGTGATTACATCTCCTTGACTGACATGCTTCGTGCAAAAGATGGAGAATTTTTTATTTCGGATTGGCTACGAAACCGCAACACAGTTGAGTTTCTAGGCATCTGGGAAAGCGTGAATAATCCAAATTTTAATTATGGCGAATTCGCCACAATTAAAAGCCAAGTTGGTTTGAACAGTTACAAAATTAGTGCGAAAGAGTGGTCTGAAAAAACAAATGCTATTGGATTAAAGGCTACAGCGGGACGCTACGGAGGCACTTTCGCAGGACGGGGTTTGTAACCCCGTCCTCATGTTCAGTTCAAATTTTAATTAGAGTTTTTGATTAAAAATTTACGTGAACACGGGGACTGGGTTACAAACCCAGTCCCGCGCGGTCCCGCGCGAGAGGTACTTGCAAAAAATAACCAAAACCAAAAAACCAATTCTAATTCCGTCGAATTCGAGGGAATTAAAAAAAAATTTTTAAAAAAATGTTCCAATTCCTAGCCAAAAGAATCTTCGGTTCCGTCAATGAGCGCGTGATTAAATCACTCTTGCCTGAGGTTGAAAAAATTAATGCGTTTGAGGCGAAATTTCTGGCGCTTTCTGATGCGGAATTAAAAGCAAAAACTGACGAATTTAAAAATCGTCTCAAAGCCGGCGAGTCACTTGATTCACTGCTTCACGAGGCATTCGCTGTCGTTCGCGAAGCATCGAAGCGCGCGCTCGGCATGCGGCATTTTGATGTGCAGATGATTGGTGGAATTGTACAGCATCACGGCAAAATTTCGGAGATGAGAACGGGGGAGGGCAAGACGCTCGTCGCTACTCTGCCTTGCTACCTCAATGCTTTGACTGGTCTTGGTGTCCACGTGGTCATTCCAAATGACTATCTCGCCAAGCGTGATTCTGCTTGGATGGGCAGGGTTCACGAATTTTTGGGAATGACCGTCGGTTGCCTCACCAACGAGCTCGACGACGAGCAGCGCAAAGCCGCCTACGCTTGCGACATCACCTACGCCACTAACAACGAACTCGGTTTCGATTATTTGCGCGACAACATGAAATTCTCGCTGGAGCAAATGGTGCAACGCGGCCACAACTTTGCGATTGTTGACGAAGTTGACTCAATCCTGATCGACGAAGCGCGCACGCCGCTGATTATTTCTGGCCCTACCAACGACAATTCCAAACTCTACGAAGAGATTAACCGCCTGATTCCGCGCCTTGCCGCTGCTGATTTTCAACTTGAAGAAAAAGATCGCGGAGTGTTTTTAACCGACGTCGGCATTGAGTCGGTGGAAAAAATGTTAAAAAATTCCGGCGCGATTGCAGAAAATTCTTCGCTCTACGATCCGTTGCACATTTCGCTCGTGCACCACGTCAATCAAGCGCTCAAGGCCCATAAAATTTTCAAAAATGAAATCGATTACATCGTCAAAGATGATTCGATTGTGATCATCGACGAGTTCACGGGACGCATGCAGGAAGGCCGCCGCTTCTCTGACGGTTTGCATCAAGCGCTCGAAGCAAAAGAAGGCGTGAAGGTGAGAAATGAAAACCAAACTCTCGCTTCAATCACCTTCCAAAATTATTTCCGACTTTACAAAAAACTCGCCGGCATGACAGGAACGGCGCAGACTGAGGCGGTTGAGTTCGAAGAAATTTACGGCTTAAAAGTTTTAGAAATTCCAACCAATCAACCAGTCGCGCGCAAAGATGAAGATGACGAAATTTACAAAAACGAAGCGGGAAAATATGACGCGATTATCCGCGCGACCAAAGAGGCGCATGAGAAGAAGCAGCCGATTTTAATGGGCACGGTGAGCATCGAAAAGTCGGAACATCTCTCGAAATTGCTGCGCGCCCACAAACTTCCGCACAATGTTTTGAACGCAAAATATCACGAAAAAGAAGCGGAAATTATTGCGCAAGCTGGCGTGCCCGGAGCGATTACGATTGCGACTAACATGGCTGGCCGAGGCACGGATATCAAGCTTGGAGGCAATGATGAAATGTTGATCGCAGCAGAAATTTCTGATGAAACTGATCCGCAAAAAATCGCCGAAATAAAAGCCAAAGTTGAAGCCCAAGTGGGAAGAGATAAAAAAATCGTGATCGATGCCGGAGGGCTTTACGTGCTTGCGACCGAGCGTCACGAAAGTCGCAGAATCGACAATCAACTTCGCGGGCGTTCGGGCCGTCAAGGCGATCCCGGAAAATCGAAATTTTTTCTGTCGCTCGAAGATGATTTGATGCGAATTTTCGGTTCAGAAAAATTGCAATCTTTGCTCTCAAGATTTGGTTTGAAAGATGACGAAGCGATTTTTCATCCGTGGATTACGAAGACGCTTGCGGGCGCGCAGCACAAGGTTGAAATGCGTAATTACGAAATCAGAAAAAACCTGCTAAAATATGACGACGTCGTCAATCACCAACGTAAAAATATTTTTGCTTTGCGTGCAGAAATTATTGGTGCCGAAAATGTTTCGAAAAAAATCGAGCAGTTCAAAAGCCAGATAAATCAAGAGCTCATCGAAGATTGTATTCCGAAAAATTCTTACTCCGAGCAGTGGGAAATTGATCTTTTGGAAAAAGAAATTTTCAGAATTTACGGCGTGAAATTCGATCTAAAATCAGAATCAAAAAAAGACGGCGTCACTGAAAAAGAAATTTTAAACTTCGTCGAAGGCAATATCGGCGCGCTTTTTGAAGCGAAAGAAAAGCTCTACGGAGAAGAAATTGTTCGCAAAATCGGTAAACAAATTTTTTTAATCACGCTCGATTCGGAATGGAAAGATCATCTTCTTTCGCTAGACAAACTCCGTCACGGCATCAACCTTCGTGCTTACGCCCAGAAGGACCCACTCATCGAATATAAGCGCGAAGCTTTTGGTTTGTTTGAGGAAATGATGCTGCGAATTGAAGAGCAAGTCGTGAGTCGTTTAGCGCATGTTCAAATCAATCTCAGCGAAGATTCTGAAGGCGTGAATTTAATCGCTAGCGCTCCAAAACAAAAAATGTTTGAGACGAGAAATGATCCGGCTTTAGCGGATTCAACGGCTGATCAGCGCGTCCGCAAATCAAATGCGCCAATCAAAGCGAATGTAAGGCCGGAAGATCGTAATCCGAGAGATCCATCAAGCTGGGGAAATGTTGGAAGAAATGAGCCTTGCCCTTGTGGGAGCGGGAAGAAGTTTAAGCAGTGTCACGGGTGAAAAATGAAAACAATTTGTAGGGTCAGCCCTTGTGGCTGACCGTGAGGGCTGGCACAAGACCAGCCCCTACATTTAAATATCGTGAAGGCTGGCACAAGGCCAGCCCCCTACCTCTTAAACCCAAATTACAAACCGCATGCATCCCACAATTCCCGCAGACACATCCTCCCGAGGCAAATATGATCTCGGTTTAGAAAGACTTTCTAAGCTCATTCTTGCAGAAAAAACAAATCTCATCCCTCACATTTACTCTTTACCAAAACATGATTCGGATCGAAGTGATAAGCTCTGGCGCAAATACACGCGATCAGGAATTTTCATGTCCAACGGCGGAGTTGGAAAATCATTTTTGTCGGGTGCGGATGTCAGAGAAGGCTCAGCGATAATTCGAAGAAATCTCGATGAGTATAATCTTTATCGCAGCGACAGACCAGAATCCACGGCACTTCCGCAAGATAAAGTAAAACAATTCCTCATCGATGATGGGTTAATTTCCGCCGCAAGTGATCGAGAAAAAATTTCTATCGAATTTTCTTTGGGCAGTCACGAAGCCTTTACCCGTTTACTGCGTTGCATTCGTGATGAGGAAAAAAACAAAGGATTGTTCTATCCAGTAGGTGGCTACGGATTGTTGGTGCGTGCTGCTGCAACGGTTGAAACTGGAAAATATGATGTCTGTTTGGTGCAAGCTGATCGCGAGCGCGGTGAAAAAATTTTGCTCAGCAGTTTGGAAAAGGAGGCGGCAAGACATCCTCACGCCAAAACACTTTATCTCGAATCTAAAACCATGTGCGGTGCTATTTATTCGCGAGATGAGCTCAGTGACATCGTCGAATTTTGTAAAAAAAAGAACGTGTTTTTGATCCTAGACTCTGCACATGCCAACATGGAATTTGATCCGAAAAATAAATTTCCAGATCTTGTCTCGATATGCCAAGAGCATGATTACAACCAATATGCCGAAATTTTTACCGGATCAAAAACCTACGGATTGGAAAGAGGAAGAGTGGGCTTCATAATTCTCGGCGACAAAGGATTGGCTGTCAGGCTTTATAAAGAATTTTTCAAAATGATTGGTTCGATGAGCGATGGTCCAATCGAATTGGCCAGCGCGCTTATTTCCTCTAGACCAGAAGAAAGACAAAGATTCCGTGATGAACGTCTGCAATATCACGAATATAACATGAACCTGCTGATTGCTTACGTTGAGGGTATTGAAAGTCTGAATGTTGATCCTCGCATGAAGAAAGAAATCAAAAAAGAAATTCCGCCAGAATATCAAAATGGAGTCGAAGGAATGAAGCTGATTCACGAATTGATGCGGAGAGGTTGAAGTCAGAAGAGGAGCTGCTGCATGATGAATATCGCGATCGAGCAAAATCAATGTTGCCAGAATTTTATCAAAAATTTGTCGACGAAGCATTGGCGAATGATATCGTCGAAAAAGCTGTAAAAACAATTCAAAACAAGTGGCTTAAACCCAGATCCGTCATTACCCCAAATTCCTAATGACCGTCATTAGAAACCAACCCTTTATTTGATTGGTTTCCAGCTATGTTTTTGCCTTGTAATTCCGTCTAAATTTTAGCACTT
>CAINKA010000132.1 GCA_903849835.1 uncultured Alphaproteobacteria bacterium | reverse complement strand
CAGAATCATGCTTCGACAGGCTCAGCAGGACATGAATTTATAGTTTGGCTTCTTCAACTGGAATTACAGAAACCTACAGCGGCAAGTTGTCGTGCTTCTTCCAAGGCTTCTGCACTTTTTTATTTTTCAGAATTTGCAAGCTGGCGCAAATTCTTTTGCGGGTGTTTTGCGGACGAATGACTTCGTCGATGAAGCCGCGAGAGGCTGCCACGAAAGGCGAGGCGAATTTTTCGCGATATTCGGCGACGCGTTTGGCTTTGCTTTCAGGATTTTTTGCATCTTCGCGGAAGATGATTTCAACCGCGCCTTCCGGCCCCATTACTGCAATCTCGGCATTGGCCCAAGCGTAATTTACGTCACCGCGCAAATGTTTTGAATTCATCACAATGTAAGCGCCGCCGTAGGCTTTGCGGGTGACGACGGTGATTTTTGGAACTGTCGCTTCGCCGTAAGCGTAGAGCAATTTTGCACCGTGACGAATAATTCCGGCATGCTCTTGATCCGTTCCAGGTAAGAATCCCGGCACATCAACGAAAGTTAAAAGTGGAATGTTGAAGGCGTCGCAGAAGCGAATAAATCGCGCCGCTTTTTCGCTGGCTTTGATGTCCAAACATCCGGCCAAATGCATCGGCTGATTGGCCACGACACCAATAGTTTCGCCTTCCAAACGCCCGAATCCAACCATGATATTTTTGGCGTAGTTCGGATTAATTTCGTAGAAATCTCCTTCATCCAGAATTTTTTCAACCAGCTCCGACATGTCGTAAGGCTGATTTGGATTTTCGGGGATGAGGGTGTTGAGCGAGACGTCGACGCGATCGGCCTCGTCATCAGTTGGAATTTGTGGAGTAGGTTTTTGATTTGAAAGTGGGAGGAAATTTATTAAACGACGAGTTTGAAGCAATGCGTCAATGTCACTTTTGAAAGTGAGATGCGCCACGCCAGACTTGGCTCCGTGAACTGATGCGCCGCCCAAATCTTCTTGCGTCACAGTTTCGTGAGTGACGGTTTTAACCACGTCTGGACCGGTTACGAACATGTAAGACGAACCTTCAACCATGATTGTGAAATCAGTGAGAGCTGGCGAATAAACCGCGCCACCAGCGCATGGCCCCATGATCAAAGAAATTTGTGGCACGACGCCGCTGGCATCGATGTTGCGTTGAAAAATTTCGCCGTAGCCGCCGAGAGAATCTACGCCTTCTTGAATTCGAGCTCCGCCAGAATCATTGATGCCGATGACGGGTGCGCCGACTTGCACTGCGCGATCTAAAACTTGGCAGATTTTTTTAGCGTGAGCTTCGCCGAGCGATCCACCCATTACGGTGAAATCTTGGCTGTAAACAAAAACGAGGCGACCATTGATGGTGCCTTGTCCCGTAACGACTCCGTCACCGGGATGTTTTTTTTCATCCATGTCAAAATCGCTGCAGCGATGTTCGACGTAAAGGCCGTATTCTTCGAAAGAATCGGGATCGAGCAAAACTTCAATCCGCTCGCGCGCGGTTAATTTTCCTTTGGAATGCTGAATGTCGATTCGTTTTTGACCGCCGCCGATGCGGGCTTCTTCACGTTTTGAGGCGAGTTTGGCAATGTTGGGGGAGCGCATGGATTTTAAAAATGTAGTCGTAAGTCGTAAGTCGTAAGTCGTAAGTCAGACTTAGCTTGGAGTGACTTACGACTTATGACTTACGACTTACGACTTTGTTTTAGTTTAATTTCGCAATAATCGTTTCACCACCAATCATCGTTTGACCTACGAGCGACTTGATTGCGATGTCTTCCGGCAAGTAAATGTCGGCGCGGCTGCCGAAGCGGATGATGCCGTAGCGGTCACCGATTTGGACTGTTTGCCCTTCTTTCAAATCAGAAATGATGCGGCGCGCGACAAGGCCAGCGACTTGTACAAAAATAATTTCAACGCCGTTTGCGGTTTTTACGACAACGGAATTTCTTTCATTTTCTTCGCTCGCTTCTGCGGCATTGGCACTCAAAAATTTTCCGGGTTTGTAGCTAATTTTTGTGACCGCTCCACCAACTGGCACGCGGTTTACGTGAACGTTAAACACATTCAAAAAAACGCTGATTTTGTTAAATTTTTTATTGCCGTAGCCCAAATCATCAGGAGCGGTGACGCCATATTCTACACGCGTTACCACGCCATCAGCTGGAGAAATTATTACATTTTCTTCAACAGGAATAACTCTTTCAGGATCGCGGAAAAAGAAAATGCACCACAGAGTTGCAACAAGGCCTATCAAGCCGAGAGAGTTGCTAAGCAAAGCAAACAAAGCGGTAACTAAAGCAAAAATTATGATGAATTTGTAGCCTTCTTTGTGGATCGCGAAAGTTACTAATTTTAGCGCGTCTAGGAAATGTGTCATGGAATTTAAGATTATGATTTGAGATTTAGGATTTTATTCGGACTCGCTGGCTTTACTCCAGAGCTTGTCCAGCTCTTTCATAGCAATTTTTTTTCTATCAAGATTTGGCTGACTTAAAATAAAATCGATTGTTTTTTCTTCAACGATTGAACCTTTGAGTTGCTGCACAGCATGTGAATTTTTTTGGTAATATTCGAGCACTGCTTTTTCTTGATTTGGAAAACGTGACAAAATTTTTCCAATTTCTTGGTTAATGTCGTCACTCGTAACTTCAACTTTATTTTTTTGCGCCAAGTCAGCAAGGATCATGCCGCAGCGGATCATTCTTGCAGCCACTTCACGTTTTTTTTCTTTGGCTTTTTCTTTTTCTTTGTCGTTTTTAAACTTGTTTGGATTGGTTTTTATTTCTTCTTCAACTTCCGCCCAAACGCTGGCAAGCTGCTCATCCACTAGCCCAACCGGTAATTCGAAATCATATTTTTTATTCAAAAAATCGAAGAGTTCTTTTTTGAATAAATTGCGCGCGACATTTTGGTAACTGCTTTCGAGCTGCTTCTTCACGGCCTCTTCGAGCTTTTGCTTACTTTCTAAACCAAAATTATTTTTGATGAATTCATCAGAAATTTCCGGCATTTCCGCAGTTAAAACTTCATTCACTTTCACATCAAATTCCGCAGCTTTTCCGGCAAATTCTTCTTTGTGATATTCTTTTGGAAATTTTACTTTGACGCGAGTTTCGTCTCCCGCTTTTTTTCCGACTAATTGCTCTTCAAAATTATCGATGAAGTTTTTGCTGCCAAGCTCCAGCTGGTAAGCTTTTGCTGCGCCACCTTCAAATTCTTTTTTATCAATTTTTCCGACATAATCGATGTTGACTGAATCGCCAATTTTTGCTTTGTAAGCAGCATCTTGTTTGTTCCATTTGCGATAAAATTTTAACATTTTTTTCATCGCTTCATCGAGATCAATAGCGGTAATTTCCGCATCTCTTTTTGTGATTTTTATTTTGTTCAATTCGATTTCTGAAATTTGAGGATAAATTTCCATCACCACTGCGAGCTCAATATCCTTGCCTAGTTCGAAGGTTTTAATGTCAATTTTTGGCGAGAGAGCAAGCTTAAAATTATTGTCTTTAACAATTTTTTTGATCGCTTCATTGATGATTTTATCCGACTCATCAGCCATGATTGAATTGCCATATTTTTCCTTGATGATCTCAACTGGCACTTGCCCTTTGCGAAATCCTTTCAAAGAAAAATTGCCGCGAATTTTCGCAACATAGGCATTGATTTTCTCCTCAATCATCTGATTTGGAACGATGATTTGGTAATCTTTTTTTAACTTTTTGTCGTAAGTATTTTTAATTTGCACTTCCATTGGGGAGCCTTGAGTAGTAAGGGTTGGTATGATTTGTAAATTTGCTAGGAATGTAGCGGAAAATGAGGTGCGCAGTTAAAAGAAGGTGGGGGAAAATAGCAATGAGTTTAGTGGGGGAATTTTGTAAAAAATTAATCGCAAAAATGTTTTTTGGAAAAAGCGCGACCAGAACCTAATTTCAAATATTTTTCGAAAGTTATCGCTTTTTCTCCGCTAGAAAAAGCGACATAAAATTCGACTTTCCATGGTTTATATTCGCTTCGTTCATTAAGAAAAACCATGGCCTGTCAGCTGAAGCTCGTAAGAGCGTAGGCTGGTGCGGATAGAGGGACTTGAACCCACATGCCTTGCGGCGCTAGATCCTAAGTCTAGTGCGTCTGCCAATTTCGCCATATCCGCGCATAAAAAAAGTGCTTAGTGTGCGCGGTGTTAGATGCTTAAAATTTAAGCCACAAACCCTCGCACACCAAGCACCAAACTAGGCTACTACGTCAATAAAAATTCTGTTATTTCTTGCTGATTTTACGAACTGAACGATGCCTGCAATTTTTGCAAAGATTGTGTGATCTTTTCCGATGCCGACATTTTTTCTAGGATGCCATTTCGTTCCTCTTTGACGAACGATGATGTTTCCGGCGTCAACAATTTGACCACCATATTTTTTAACTCCGAGCCTTCTGCCCGCTGAGTCACGACCGTTTCTCGAACTGCCGCCTGCTTTCTTCGATGCCATGATTTAACTCCCGATAATTACGCTTTGATTGATAAAATTTTCAGCAAAGTTTGTTGCTGACGATGACCTTGTTTTCTGCGCGAATTTTGTCTTCTTCTTTTTTTGAAGATGATGACTTTGTCGTCTTTGAAAGTTTTTATGATTTCAACTTCAACTTGCGCGCCCTTTACTAACGGGCTTCCGAAAGAAAGTTCTCCTTGATCAGAATTCACCAATAAAACCTTGTCCAAAATAATTTTTGATCCGGCTTCACCGATGAGTTTTTCAACAATAATTTTTTCATTTGGCGCAACGCGATATTGCTTTCCGCCAGTTTCGATGATTGCAAACATAAGATTTAAACTTGTTAACTAAGATTTCTTGGGGGAGAAAAAGAACATCCGAGATTTAAAAAAGGTGGCGCAACTTATGAGCGCGGATGTCTTTGTCAATTAATTTTTATCCCGCGAATGCTTGACCAATATTTTGAAGCGCAAAAACGGCTTTACCCACAAAAAATAAAAGGCCGCTTCCGTAGGTTGAAATGGATTTTAAACAGCATTTTTTTAAGCACTTATTTTCTCCTCCCATTCGCCAGATTTAATCGCGGCGAGAATGTTACGAATCAAGCACTTCTGATCGATCTTCCAAATAGCCGAGCATATTTTTTCTTCATCGAAATCTGGCCACAGGAAGTTTATTATCTGGCCGGAATCCTGATCATTGCTGCTGTCGCGCTGTTTTTTGTAACTTCACTTTTTGGACGAATTTGGTGTGGCTACGCCTGCTTTCAAACTGTGTGGACGGATATTTTTATTGCCTTGGAACGCCTATTTCAGGGCGATCGCAATGACCGCATCTTGCTTGATCGCAAAAATAATTTCCAAAAATTTTACAAAAAATTCCTGACTCACGCCAGCTGGATAATCGTCTCAATCCTCACCGGCTATGCCTTCACCTGCTATTTCAACGATGCAATTCCATTCACAAAAAATATTTTTAACGGCGAAATAAATTCCTCGGCTTTGGGTTGGATTTTAGGAATCGCCACCTCGACCTACATCATGGCCGGCTTCGCCCGCGAGCATGTTTGCACCTACATGTGCCCATATTCACGCTTTCAATCCGCCATGTTTGACAACAACACGCTGATAATTTCTTACGACAAAAAACGTGGCGAGGATCGTGGCAAATGGCGGCAAGGCGAGAGTTTCGAAAATCGTGGACATTGCATCGATTGCAAACAATGCGTCGTGGTTTGCCCTACAGGCATCGATATCCGCAACGGTTTGCAAATGGAATGCATCGCCTGCGGCCTTTGCGTCGACGCTTGCGACAACATGATGAAAAAAGTTGGATTGCCGAAAGGCCTGATCAGATACGACACCCTCGCCCATTTAATCGATCCAATTCCGGCAAAAAAATTTAAAATTTTGAAGCCACACACTTTTTTTTACGCGACGATTTTGATTTTAGTTTCGGGCCTAATGTTGCGCAGTTTGATTCTTAAGCCGACTCTCGAAATCAGCGTCATTCCTGACCGCAACCCAATCTTCGTAAAACTTTCCGACGGCTCAATTCGCAACGGATATTTGCTTAAAATCGAAAATAAAACTCACGAGAAAAAAGTTTTTTCGCTCAAAATTTTTTCGCCAGAAAGTGCAATTTTAAAATTGCAAAATGGCGATTTGCAGCATTTGGAAATTGCTCCAGATTCAGTTGGAAATTTTAAAATTTTTACAATTCTGCCACTGGAGT
This sequence comes from uncultured Alphaproteobacteria bacterium, assembly GCA_903849835.1. GTDB lineage: Bacteria > Pseudomonadota > Alphaproteobacteria > Rickettsiales > UBA1997 > UBA2645. The sequence continues at coordinate 146 of CAINKA010000132.1, read as the reverse complement.
TGGTTGAGAAGAATGAGGAAGGACGCAGCTTGGTGGAGTTTGTGATTGCGGATGATTTAGAATCGAAAAAAGTTTCAGCGGTTTTTATCAGCAAGTAACTCAGTGCCGCGCCGAGCCTCAGTGCCATGCTGAGCCTGTCGAAGCAT
>CAINKA010000131.1 GCA_903849835.1 uncultured Alphaproteobacteria bacterium | reverse complement strand
CGCTGAAACGAAGGGAATGGGTGAATGGGTTGTGGGAGAGGTCTTCATCCTTCACAAATCCAGTGTTTTACAGCTCGATTTTTGAACCTTCACGAGAGGTAGTTTTGTGAGGGAATTTTTTTCTAATGACGGATCTGGGTTTAACTACACTAACCCCGCTAGTGGATTCATTTTTTATAAAAGCGCTAACCCCAACAATAATTTCACTTTTTACACAACTGACTCCGCCGCCGGCTTTTCCACCGCTATTGATGGGCTCTCTGTCACCTTCAACACCCCTTACATCGTTACCGGAAGAAGAGCCGCCCTCTTAAGCTCTCTTTATAAAAACGGCACCAGAGTAGCTAACCTTACTGTACCCTCATTCGGACCAAATACCAGCGCACCGTTCCGCATTGGCTGTCAAAACGACGGTACTATTCACTGCTTCGATGGCCAGATCTCCGAGATCATCATGTATAGCCGCGCTTTAAAAATCGAAGAAAGACGCGCGGTTGAGAGTTACTTAGGAAAAAAATATGCGATCTCTGTGAGCTTCGTCACTGGCCAATAAGCACAATTATTCGCAGCCAAACTTCTCTCTCAACTTCATCATTTCCAAACAATTCGAGGAGTGGTCAAGAAAGTAAAATTTATTCATTTTTTTGACCCCTCCTCGGTTCACTTCGTTCACCGATCCTACCTCAAGGGGAGGATAATTAGACCGAGGGTTTGTTGAGGATTCTGGATTTCTAATGACGGATATTGGTTCAAACTCACGAGATCCTCTCCCCTGTAGGCCAAGGATGCGACAAAACTGGCCATTCACAACTGCACCAACTGCATCTTCCCCAAAAATTCTGCCGGAATTAAATCCTCATTCGTTGCGCTAAAAAAAGTCTGCAGATTGGTTGCGGAGATTTCGGAGAATAAATCTTTTTTTCGCTTGTCGTCGAGATGCGAAACCACTTCGTCGAAGATTAAAATTGTTGGTTGATTTTTGTAGGCGGCGGAAATTTTGGCGCGCGCTAAGGTGATTGAGATCATGATTGCCTTTTGTTCGCCCGTTGAAGAGCGCAAAGCGGAAATATTTTTTTCTAAAAAAATCGCGTCGAAATCGCAGCGGTGAACACCAAAATTTGTTTTAAAATTTTCAGCATCTTGCGCGCGATTTTCTTCCAACTTTTTTTTGTAAAGCTGTTCGAGCTGCACGGCGCTTTGCTTCATCACGCTTTGCTCAACTTCACCAATCACGCAAAGTTTTGGTTTGGGAAAATTTGACGAAAAAGAAATGATCGCTTTGTTAAAAAAATCGACGGCCTCGATCCGCGCTGATGCAATCGCCATTCCAAGTTCAACAATTTGATTTTCGATTATTTCTAGCCACTTCTCGCCAGTCTTTTGGTCACGATATTTTTGCAAAATCAAAAGCCTTTCGCGCAAAAGTTTTTGGTAATTGTTGATGCGGCTGGAATGTTGGAAATCAAGGTCGGAGACGATTTTGTCGAGGTAATCACGGCGCTCACTTTTGCCCAAAATAAAAAGCTGTTCGAGCTGCGGTGTCAGCCAAATAAAATTAATTAACTGACTGCGTAAATCGGATTGGCGCTTGCTGCTCACTGCTTCGCCATTGATCTCAAAAACTTTTTTTTTCTGCTCTAAGTTAAATCCAACGCCAATTTTTTCGATGAATTCGTGATCAGAAATATCAGCGTAAATCGCAAAATTCTGCTGCGGAATCAAAACCATTTCTTCGAAATCGCTGCCTCGCAAAGAAGCGTTGCGACCAAGAATGGAGAGGCTTTCAAGAATGTTAGTTTTGCCCGAACCATTCACACCGACGAGTAAAATTAGCGGCGAGGAAAATTCGATTTTTCGGGAAGGAAAACTGCGGAAGTTGGAGAGGAGGAGTTTTTTTATTTGAAGCATAAAAAAGGCGTAAGGCGTAAGTCGTAAGTCGTAAGTCGCTGCCAACTCGGTGACTTACGCCTTACGCCTAGCGCCTAACGCCTCGCATCGTCAGATGCGCACCGGCATAATTACAAACACCGAATTCATTTCCTTAGCCTCGATGATTGCTGGGGAGACGCTGTCTTTGAAGCGCATTAGCAATTCTTCTTTGTCGATTTGGCCGATGATGTCGAGCAAGTAGCGCGAGTTGAAGCCGGTTTCGATGCGCTCGCCGGAATAGTTTACGTCCAATTCTTCGTAGGCGAAGGAGCCGTCGCTGGTGCTGACTTGCAGATTCATTTTGCCATTTTCAACAGTGAGCTTGATTGATCTATGCTTGTCGGTTGCGACGGTGGAAACGCGATCGACGCAATCGAAAAAAATCTTTTTGTTAATCACCGCAATCTGCGTGTTATTTTTTGGCAAGACCTTGTCGTAATCAGGAAATTCGCCGTCGATTAATTTGGAAATGATCGTGGTTTGATCAGTGGTGATTTTGATTTTGACCCGTGACACCGCAAGCTTCACGCTTTTTGCTCCGTCAATCACGCGTCTAATTTCAGCGACAGATTTTTTTGGAAGAATCACGCCGAAAGGAGTTTTGAATTTGTCGGACACTAGAAGCGACAAGGCCAATCTGTGACCGTCAGTTGCAACTGTGCGCAATTCAAAATCACTTCCTTGAGTTGCCATCGCCTGCAAATAAAGGCCGTTGAGGTAGTAGCGCGTTTCGTCGCTAGAAATTGCGAAGCGAGTTTTGTCGATCATTTTCGCGAATTTATCCGCTTCAACTTCAACCTCTTCACCCAATTCCCCTTCGGATAAATTTGGAAATTCAGCAGCATCGATGCAAGGCAAGTTGTATTTCGATTTGCCGGATTTGATTTGCAGGATTGTTGGGCTTTCTTGCGAGATCATGATTTGCGCGGAGTCGGGAATCTTTCTGACGATGTCGAAAAACATTTGCGACGGAACTGTTGTGACTCCACCTTTTTTCATGTCAGCTTCAAAATTTGACGTCACCAAGATATCCATGTCGGTTGCGATCAATAAAACTACGTCCACACCTTGAGAATTTTTTTGCGCTTCAATTTTTATATTTTGCAAAACTGGAATAGTATTTCTCTTCTCAACCGCGCCATTAACGCTGGCAATGGCTTTCAGCAGCACCTGCTTTGTGACTTCGAATTGCATAAAATCTTGAAAAAATGGTTGGAAAAAATGGCGGGAAATTTCCGCCGGAACTTATGAATGGCGAGCTTAAATTCAACTAAAAAAACCCAACTTCGGAGCTGAGATTGAAAAACACCGCGCTATTTTCGCGAAGGTTTTGCGCGCCTAAAAATTGTGATTTGGAAAGAGCCCAAGAAAAAACAATCGAGGCATCAAAATTTTTAGCGTCAAAACCGAGTTTAAATCCCGCTCCGCTAAGCCTCCCACTTCCTTGTCCGGCCTTTAGTTGAATATGCCCGTAGTCATAAAATGGCGCGACGGAAAAATGGTTGAGTCTCGTCAAGCATTGCGAATTTTTTTCCGACAAAAATGGCGCGAAAATTTTCCCTAAATTTGCACTAAATTCATTTTTAACATTGTAGCCGGAATCTCCGGAAATTACGCCTTCTTTAAAACCTCTTACAGAATGAATTCCTCCGACGGAAAATTGATCATTGCTGTAAAGTTTTTGTTTAGAAAATTGGCTGTCGAAGCTGAGATTGTAAGCGATTGGAACTTCTGAGATTTGTAATTTTTGCGACAAATTTCCGTAAAATTTTAGGATGTCAAATTCGGCGTGAACGGAATTTTTCGCAATGTTTGGATCATCTTTTTTTGAGTCCAAAATATTCAAACCTTTGCTGTAAGTTGGCTTTAAAAATAAACTCGAATTCTCGAAAAAAAATGTTGCTGGCAATGATGCGGAGGCGATTGAAGCCTTTCTGCTCGAGACTTGAACCTTGGTGTCATTAATAAAATTTTGTCGATATCTGGTTGTTAAATTGAAGTTGGAGGCGAGTTTTATTTTTTTATCTTTGAATAAAATTCTGTCCAAGCTCACTGATTTTGTTGAGGTCACGCCAGATGATTTAAAGCGTTCAGAAGTTCCTTCCCAAAAAAAATAGGAACTTTTGGAATAATTTATGGTCAGATTGTACCACGAAAGCGGCACGGAAAAACTGGCGCTGGTTGAGTTTGTTCCTCCTCCATCTTTACGATTTTTATCAAGATCATTTGCGGTTCTGTTGATGGTTAAATTATCGTTAAGCCAAAAAAGATTATCATGCGACAGGCCAATAGTTTCGCGCCTTGAGCCTGTTAATTTATTTCCACTATTGTCGTAAGCTGCGCTGAGAAATGTACGATTTTTTGGATTATTTTCGACTGCAACAAGCGAGCTTTTTTCATTTTTACTCGGAAGAATTTTTATCGTCGCACTATTTGAGCGAAGGCGATTCACCTGCTCCAGCCCTTGCTCTATCGATCTCAAATTTAAAACTTCGTTTCTTTTTATCAGGCCAAATGCAGTAAATTTTTGCACTTTGTCTGAAAATTTTTCTTGGTTAAAAATAATTTCTTCGAGATTCGATTCGATAATTTCGAATCTTAAAATTCCGCTGGAGAGACTTTGCTGAGGAACTTCGGAGCGAGATGTGGCATAGCCTGATGCGATTAAGTGATCAGAAATTTTTTTATTTATTTTTGTAATTTGCCACAGAGAGATGCATTTTCCGACGTAATCTTGAACAAGATTTTTTTCATCTTTTTTCGATAAAATTTTATTCGTAGAAAAAATTATTTTATCGATTCTAAAGCAGCGCAACCTGCGCAAATTCTGAACTATCTTGCCATCATCTTCCTCGAATTCTTGAATTTCTTCTTCATCAAATTCTTTTCGATTTTGTTCGACTTGCTTCAAATCTTTTTTTTCAATTTTATCGATTTCAAATTGCTGATCTCTTTGGATGAGGCGATTTTGATCGCTGATGATGCTTTGCTGCTCCGACTCCGAAACCGCGTAGGCGTTGAGAGGAAGGAGGGTTATGAAAAGTGTGGTGAGGAGTTTTTTCATTGAGCAATGGTTTGATAACGAGGGTTAGAATATTGGGAACTACTCCGCTCAATATCTCAATGTCATGCTGAGCCTCCTGAGCCTGTCGAAGGGCGAAGCATGATTCTG
>CAINKA010000130.1 GCA_903849835.1 uncultured Alphaproteobacteria bacterium | reverse complement strand
TCGTCACCCCGTCGAATGACGGGGTCCAGTTGTTAAAGTTCGGTTTCTTGAACCAAGTTTGGTATAAATCACAAAAATAAAATTAATGAAACCCTCCTCCCTAAAATCCGCCTTCGATCATTGCCACAGCGCCTTTTTTTTCGCCTTCATTTTCAGCTTCGTCATCAATATTTTCAACCTCGCTTTACCGATTTATTCGATGCAGGTTTTTGATCGCGTTTTGTCGAGTAACAGCGTTGAGACCTTGATTTTCCTGTCTCTGATCATGGTAGTGTTTTTTATTTTTCTTGGAATTTTAACAGCAATTCGTTCGTCAGTTTTTTTGCATATTTCCAATTGGCTCGATCACAAAATCTCGCCGGATCTTTTCGATTTCAGCGTTGAAAATCCCAACAGCAAAAATCTCGCGACGCAGAATCTGCGCGATTTGCAGACCATAAAATCTTTTATCACCAGTCCCAATCTCAGCGTAGTTTTTGATGCTCCATTCGCGCTAATTTTTCTGATTTTTATTTTTTTCATTCATCCGCTGAACGGAATTGTAACTGTCGTTGGCGCTTTAATTTTATTAAAGATGGCGCTGATCAATGAAAAAATGACCAAGAGTTTGATCGAAAAAACTAATGAGATGCAAATAGAGCTGGCGCGTGATTTCGAAGTTATTTCTTCAAATTCCGAAAGTGTAAAAGCGATGGGAATGAAAGAAAATGTCAAAGAAAACTGGCAAATTTCTAACGCTAAATTTCGTGATTCTTCCACCAAATTAGCGCTGCGCATTAATCGCATTTCAGCGATTACAAAATCTCTGCGTTTCACGATTCAAATGATTACCACTGCAGTCAGCGCAGTGCTGGTGATGTTCAATAAAATGTCTTCCGGCGGCATAATTGCGGTTTCAACTTTGTCGAGCAAAGCCTTGGCACCGTTCGATTCAGCAGTGTCTTTGTGGAAGTCAATTGTGACGGTAAAAAAAGCTCATCAGCGTTTGAATGAAGCTTTAAAGCATTCCGATGACAAAAAAGAAAAAATAAATTTGCCAGTAATGCGCGGAGAAATTTCTGTCGAGAAATTGATTTACAAATTAGAAAAAACCGACCGCCTTTTGATCAAAGGATTGAGCTTCAAAATAAGTGCCGGAGAGTCAGTCGCGATCATTGGTCCCAGCGCTTCCGGCAAAACAACTTTAGCGCGATTATTGGTCGGAGTCATTAACCCGAGTTCAGGAATTATTCGCTTCGACAATGCTGATTTGGGTGATCAAGATTTTGAAAAAATCGGAAAATTTATCGGCTATTTGCCGCAAGATATCGAGCTCTTCAAAGGCACAATTAAAGAAAATATTGCGCGGATGGCGCAAGATGTGAGCGATGTAGAAGTCATAAAAGCTGCCGATTTTTGCGGCATTCACAAAATGATTTTATCTTTGCCGAATGGCTACGAAACCGCGATTACCAACGATTCACAAAATTTATCTGCAGGACAAAAACAAAGATTAGCTCTAGCGCGTGCTTGTTTTGGCGAAGTAAAATTTGTGATTTTGGATGAGCCAAATTCCAATTTGGACAGCGAAGGTGAAACGGCTTTGATGCAGGTTTTACAAGGATTGAAGGCGAGGGGAGTGACGGTAATTTTAATCACTCACAAACCTTCAATCGCAACGATTTGTGATCGGGTGATGATTTTAAACGACGGGCAGATTGCGGCTTTTGATGAGGCGAAAAAACTTTTAACCAAAGCGTAAACCAATGCCAAAAACCAAAGAATTTCACACAATCTACGACCTCAAAAATTCATCAAAAAAACACGGCGTCATCGCACTTTCCAGCATCAAACACGGTGTTTGGGCGCTGATTATTTTTTGCGTAACTTTTCTTTTTTGGGCGATTTTTGCGCCGATTGAATCCGCGTCAATCGCCGATGGAACCATCATTTTGGATTTCAATCGCAAAACGATTCAGCATCTCGAAGGCGGAATCATTGACGATATTTTGGTGAAGGAAGGGCAGCTGGTGAAGGAGGGAGAAGTGTTGCTTTATCTCCACGACACCAAGGCAAAATCAGAGCAAGAAATTATCACTAAAAGATTGTGGTCGATGCGAATGCAGCGCGAAAGATTGCTCGCGGAAAAAGACGGTCACCCAACTCTAAATCTAAAAAAATTTTTCGGCGAAATCGGTAATTTTTCTTCGAAGGATCAAGTGGAATTGGATGACGTCGTGGAAAATCAAACTCGTCTCTTCGACACTAGAAAAGAGCAGCTTAGTGGCGAATTAGAAGTTTTGCGCAACAAGCTAAATTCAGTCGAAGCGCAAAAAGTCGCTGCGCGGCGACAATTAAAAATTTTGCGCAAAGAATTACGAATGATTAAGCCATTGGTGAAAGAAAATAATTTGCCGCTTTTGCGTCAATACGACGTTGAAAAACGAATCACAGAATTTTCGGGAGCGGTAATTCAATTCACTGCCGATGCAGCAGCCGCGCGCAAACAGATCGATAATTACAAAAATGAAGATCTCTCAAAAATTCTTGATGAGCTCAAAGAAACTGAGCTCGAGATTGTGAATCTGACCAACCAACTCAGCAGTGCGAAGGATGTTTTGCAGCGCGCAGAAATTATTTCTCCCGTCGCCGGAAAAGTTATGAACATAAAATATCACACCGTCGGAGCAGTGGTGCCGCCGGCCGGCGAGATCATGAACATCGTGCCACAACATGACGAATTAATCATCGAAGCAAAAATTAAGCCGCAAGATATTGATGAAGTGAGGGTTGGTTTGAAGGCGAAAGTTGCGCTGACTGCCTACAAGGGAAAAAAAGTTCCGAAGCTCTCGGGGCAGGTGTTGACTGTCTCAGCAGACATTGTCACTAATGAACAAACGCGCGAATCATATTTTTTAGCGCGGGTGAAAATCGACGAAAAAGAAATTCAAAATCTTAGAAATAAAATCGAACTTTATCCCGGAATGCCGGCGCAAGTTTTCGTAATCACCGGCTCGCGCTCGCTTCTGTCCTACCTTTTCACGCCGATTCAAGATGCGGCTTACAAATCATTTCGCGAGGAGTGAGTTTTTTGATTCAAGAAAAGATGAAACGCATGTTGGATCGCATGAATTTTTCCTCAGCACTTTCATATTGAGGCTTGCCAACCTATTATGACCCCCAAAAACTAGACACCATTCTCCCCACTTTAGAGTTCTCTTTTTAAATATTTCCCCAATATTTTTAGGAGTAAAAATGCCAAGAGGTCAGAAAAATAACTACAGCCCATCTTTCAAAAAACAGGTTGCTCTCGAAGCCATAAAAGGGGACAAAACAATTGCCCAAATTGCCTCAGAATTTAAAGTTTTTCCGGCGAGAATTCATCAGTGGAAAAAACAGGTTTTGCTTAGTTGTGAGCAGGTTTTTATTGACGA
>CAINKA010000129.1 GCA_903849835.1 uncultured Alphaproteobacteria bacterium | reverse complement strand
TAGAGGTGGTTTTTAAGGGTAAATTTAACTTAAAAAATAGTTAGAAATTATCCAAAAATTACTTCTGAATTTGTTCCATCTTTTTTAAAAAAAGAACTCTATCCGGCAGAAATTTCTGTCTGGCTTGAGGGGGTCACTTCAAAGAGCACTTTATCGGAAGCTAATGAGAAGCGTAGTTCAGAGATTTATTCTGACTTCGCCAAAGTTCTGATGCTTAAAGCGAGTGCGCTTTATTCGTCAGATTCTCTAGCTGAGAAAGACTTAGGTTTTGAAATTAACAACTCCCTCTACGCCATTGATTCAAGCGTGATCGACTTATGTCTCTCCACCTTTCCTTGGGCGAGATACAAGACAACCAAGTCAGCAATTAAGCTGCACACTTTGCTTGATCTGCGGGGCAATATTCCTTCCTTCATCGTCATCACTGACGGCAAAGGATCAGATCAGGCAATGATGGATAAAATATTTTTTGAAGCCGGTTCTATTTACCTCATGGATCGAGGATATACCGACTTCAAACGGCTATTTAGAATTACGCAATCCGGAGCTTTTTTTGTGATTAGAATGCACAAAAAAATCAGATTTAAACGCGTTTATTCTCATCCGATTGACAAAGAAAACACTGGTCTGATCTGTGATCAAACCGTGCTTTTGAATAGTGATTTTGGACTCAAAACTTATCCCTCGCAGGTGAGAAGAGTGCGATTTTACGACACAGAAACACAAAATGATTTGGAGTTCCTTACCAACAATTTTGAGCTTCCCGCGCTAACAATCGCAAGGCTCTACAAACAACGTTGGCAAGTCGAACTCTTCTTCAAATGGATAAAACAACATCTGCGCATCAAAGCATTTTTTGGTACTTCATCCCTTTGGCAAGAAACGCTGTTGAGACGCAAATTTGGATCGCGATTTCGATTTATCTCCTAATCGCCATCATCAAAAAAACGTTAAAACTCGATGAGAGTTTTTACACTTTATCCCAAATTTTTAGCCTCTCTTTATTCGAACGAACCCAGAACCTGAGCGACTTCGTGAAATTGAGTTGCAAAGAATTAGGGACTGAAACTATTGACCTCTTCAGCCTGTAAGGGGCGGAACCGGACAGTAGTGATTCGTAATCCGTAAATTTAGTTAGAGCAGAGTTAGAGCGGGGCGGGGCTTGTAATCACACCACCCCTACCCCTCCTCGGAGAGGAGGGGATTAGACTGAGTTCGGCTTAATTGGTTTTAACAAACTCGGACTAATCCCCTCCTTAAATCTTCAAGAAATTGAATCAGAAGGCAAAGGAACATGCGGAAGATTCCATATCCCTTGTGGTCATAATCTGCTTCAAGTCTTTCGAGATCTACTCTGACTGACTCAAGATTCCACAAAGTTTGGAATTTTCTGTAGATGTGACCTTCAGGAACTAAATCTTCCAAGCAGATCATTTCCATTTGTTTTGGTTCGAAGGACATGAGTTTTTTTACTATTTCTTGCTAAAAAGATTGCTGATTTAAAAGAATCAGAAGTGCCTAGAGAGCTAGAAAACAGTAGCCTCAGACACTTTTAATGACAAGAAAAATAATTAAAAAATTAAGGAAAATTTATGAAAGAAAATTTGGGTGATTTGCGACAGCCCC
>CAINKA010000128.1 GCA_903849835.1 uncultured Alphaproteobacteria bacterium | reverse complement strand
TAGAGGTGGTTTTTAAGGGTAAATTTAACTTAAAAAATAGTTAGAAATTATCCAAAAATTACTTCTGAATTTGTTCCATCTTTTTTAAAAAAAGAACTCTATCCGGCAGAAATTTCTGTCTGGCTTGAGGGGGTCACTTCACCCCGTCGAATGACGGGGTCCAGTTTTAGAGTTCAAAATACAAATCCTTCCATTCCGGATTCATTCTTTCGATTGCCTCTAGTTTTATTTTTCTACGCCATTTTTTTATTAGTTTTTCTCTCTCAATTGCACTTCTGACATCGTCGTAAATTTCGTAATAAACCAATATTTTTAGATCATATTTTTTGGTGAATCCTTCGACCATTTTTTCTTTATGTTCGAAGATTCTTCTCGATAGATCGTTTGTGACTCCAGCGTAAAAAGTTCCGTTTCTTTTGTTAGTAATGATGTAGGTGTAGTATGGCATGGTGGCTGTGAGCTGTTGGCTGGACCCCGTCATTCGACGGGGTGACGAAACTAATGACGGGGTGACGAAACTAATGACGAAAAAATAATCTAAATCTCCCCCGTCAGAAATTTAATTTTGTAGTGTGTCGTCACCAAATCCATTTGAGCATTGATGAGATCAATTTTGCGGCCGTTAAATTCAATCTTAGCGCGTAGCAACTCGATCACATCTTCAGCGCCGGCGGTGACTCTTTTAGTTAGAATTCCAACGCGACTTTGTGCCAAATTAAATAGCTCTTCATTGGAGCGATTCATCTTCAAATAAAAATTATATTCCTGAATTGATTGGCCGACATCTTTGATTAATTCTGCTTTGTTTACTTCTAACTCTTCGCGCGCTGCAGAGCTTTGATTGTTGGCTTTAGCGAGGTTTGAATATTCTACACCTTTCTGAAAAATCGGCACTGAAACATTTATAAAAACCGAGCGATTTGAAAAATCTTGGCCATTCAAATAAAGCGGATTTTTTTGACGACTAACCGATCCGACCATTGAAACACTTGGTGCAAAAGCTGATTTCTCCGCGCTGTAAGCTGATTTTGAAGCGAGGTAATTGAGGCGATAAGATTTTAAATTTTGATTATTTGTCAACGCTAATTCGACGGTTTTTCTTTCGTCAAATTTTTCTTCCGCGATTGTTGGAACTGTTAAATTTTCGTGAAGTTCGCCGACAATATTTCGATATTCGAACTTAGCTTTTAGCAATTTGCTTTCAGCTTCAAACTGCTTGGTTCTAGTGTTTTCAAGTTCATATTGAAATTTGATGGCATCACTTTCATCAACGAATTTTTTCTTTTTTCTTCTCTTGGCCAGCTCAGAAATTTGATCAGCAACTTCGATATTTTCCTGCTGAATTTTTACGATTTCCTGATGACGAAAAAGATCGCAGTAAGCCCGCGCCGCCTCGAAAGTTATTTCTTGTTTTCTGCTGTGATTTTGCATCGTGGCTGACTGCACTTTGTAGTCAGCTTCATTGTATTTTGCGACCGATCCGAAGCCGTCGAATAAAGGCTGCTCAACTTTTAATTCTTCGACTTGATTGGAGTTGTAGTTATTGGCATTTGATCCGCTGTTACTTTTTCTCTGACCATACTGACCACTTGCGCTAACGCTTGGTAAAAAAGCGCCGCGCGCTTCCGACTTCAAACTTTTTGTCGCTTCAAGTTTGTAATCTTCGAATTTTATATTTTTGTTATTGGCTTTGGCGATGTCGATTGCATCGTTTAGATTCGTGGCTTCAGCGGTTTGGATAAGAAATATTGTGACGAAAAAAATGGTAAAAAAATTCATGGTAAAATTTTAATTTTGGAGATTTTCCGCGCGCGCGGAATATTCAGTTTTTGGCCAGTTTTTTGTGAGTTTTAAAAAATAAAATCCTGCTGCGTCAGCTGAATCTCACCGGCAAGTTTAATCAAAAAATCAGAATTTTGATCTTCAATGATGGTTTGATTGTTTACGAAATGGTGAGTTAAAGAGGATGAGTTGATGTCAAGATTGGAGAGGTCAATTTTATCTTCTCCCTTCACAAAATCTAAAATGAGATCGGAAGCATTATCGCTTGAGTCAGCGAGATTAGAAAAAACAAAAACGTCGTTTCCTTTACCGCCAACAAGAGTATCTCGCCCTGCCCCACCATTGATGATGTCATCGCCATCGAAGCCTTTGATTGAGTCATCTCCTTCGTCACCACTGAGTTGATCATTGCCTCTTCCGCCGTTGATATTGTCGTTTCCGCTTCCGCCTCTGATTGTGTCATCGCCGTCATTACTCCAGAGCAAATCATTTCCGGCCTCACCTTTGAGGATGATGTTGTCGTAGATAAAAATGTTGGAGGAGAGATCAATCACGTCATTGCCTTCGCTGCCATAAATTTCTTCGATGTTGGCGAGACGTGCTCCGCTTTTGCTGCCGTTGGCGGAGAATCTGTCATCGAGGAAGATGGTATCGTTGCCAGAGGTAAGATTGAGAATGTCGTAACCCCCTCTTCCATCGAAAGCGTCGAAGCTTCTGATTTGGGTGTGAATGCTGACCCGATCGTTGGTGTAAGGATTCCATGCGTAGTAGCTTGGATTTGTCCAATTGCCATCACTTTTGAATTCGAGAATATTGTCGCGATTATCGCCGAGAACTAAATCAGCAACATTACCGCTTGAGGAAGAAACTGCGGAATTATTGGCGTCGACGGTGATTACATTGGCGCCTGTTTTGGCTTCGAGGTCGGCATCGATTACTAAATTAAAATCTGATTTAACTTCGGAGATTCCGTCGGAAACGAGGAGGGAAAGTTTTTGTAATCCGTATGCGCTAGAAGGAGGAGTGCCGCGCAGTTCGAGAGTTTCTGGGTTGAAGATTAGCCATGAAGGGAGTGCAGAACCATCGGCTTTTTTGATTTGGATTTGTAATGAATCTCCATCGACGTTGGAGATTAAATCGTCAGGAAGTTTGAAAATAAATTCTTTGGTGAGTTTGGCGGATTGGGTGGAGATGGCGTGATTAATCACTACGGCATCATTCACTGAGATAACTGCAATGTTTAGAGTCTTGATGACGCTGGCGCCATTGCTGTCAGAGATGCTGTAAGTGAAGCTATCAAGGCCGAAGAAGTTTTGGTTTGGAGTATATTTTAAAGTGCCATCAGGATTCGTGATGAGAGTGCCATGTA
>CAINKA010000127.1 GCA_903849835.1 uncultured Alphaproteobacteria bacterium | reverse complement strand
TTAAAAAAAGAACTCTATCCGGCAGAAATTTCTGTCTGGCTTGAGGGGGTCACTTCACGTTGCTGGATATCAAGAGGCTCTTGATAAGGGATATTTCGGAAATTTTAGTTGCTTAAAAAACAGAGATACAATCTGGAGAGTGGGAATTTATCCAATTGGTTTCATTCCAAAAAAGGCAATGAGTCAAACAGATGCTCACACGCTAATTTTGCAGATAATTCCCATTCAAGCTGACTGAGTCAGTTTTATGCTGTTGGTGAGCTGATAATTCCTCTAAAATTTTAGTTAGTTCTGATTTCACGGCTGTTAAAAAAATCTTGCGCCTCTCCCGACTGCCCTCGCCTGATGATTTGTGGGAGCGGGCCTCGACTAGTGGGGTTAGAGGGTTGGCGGAGAGGGTGGCGAGGAAGCCAAACTCAAAAGAATCAGAATTTTCGTAGAAAGGTATTTGAAAAAAATTTTGATTTGTCATGCTATGTGTCGATCGGCAGGGAATCGATTAGTTTAGCGAAGACGATAATCCAGAGGATTATTGTTAAAATTATTGTTGTGATTTTTGTGAAGAGGTTTTGACCGAAGAGCTTGGCGAGGGCTTTGTGGATTAGGTAGGTAGTGAGGTCTAGGGTGAGGCAGACGGAAATAAAAATGATAAATGGAGCAGTTTCAGAAATAATTTCAGAAATGTTATTCGGCATAAGATGCCCAATGCCTGTACAGAGTAAAAAAGATGGTGCAAAAATAACAAATCCAATAACCAAAAAAATGTTTGGTGTTTCTGAGTCAAGATTTACTGGCTTTAATCCCAAAGCAAAACCAATAAAAATAAATAACAAAATGCTAATTATACCATAGCTCACAGCAGGAATTTTTTTTACAACTTCCCAAATTTTTTTGCTTAATTTCACTTTCATCATTTCTTCTCATTCAAGTTAGATTGCGGCTGAATTAATTGGTTCCAAATCTTCAAATTTCTTTCATTTTGTAGTTGGCGATATTCCGCTCTAACATCTGTAGCCCAATCTTGGCAATTATACTTACAACTCTCTGCTCCCAATAGACTGTAAGGCTTAGGCTGAACATTTTTTACAGCTTCACGCATCAAAGAATCATCAAATCCTGCGAGAGTTGACTTATAAAGATCGAGTAAAATTGGATTTTCAGGCTTAACTTTGCCGTCTTCAAAATATCCTAAATTGCCGCCTTGTGAGTCTTCAAAGAAAAGTTGTTCGTGAGCGAGTTTGATATTTTTATTATCAAGAATTGATGAATTTTTTGATATTTCAAAACCAATCGGCGCTACTTTTTTCAAAATTTTATTATCCGTATCCAACCTCCTCTCCCCAAAATACGCATTATTCGCCGCCGCATTCGCTCCAATCCTAGCGCCAATCCCAACATTCTTCGCAGTGTCATCATCGCCCTCTCCCATCACAACTGAGGTAGTGAGAGAAGATAGAGCGCCAGCAGTTTGAGCGATTGCGACTCCTGCGCCTTTGTTGATGTCATTGTTTCTTGCGACATCTCCAGCAACTTCTCCTGCCACTGCTGCCGCGGCTCCGGAGAGAATTCCTGCCATCGTGTCGTTGCCAGAAATTGCGGAGATTGAGGCGCCAAGCACTCCATGAAGAGTTAGCTGAGTTGCCTTGTCGATTTGAGGAATCACATTTCCGCTAGAGTTAACTGTGCCATGGGCAAGAACTCCAATTTCCTTCGCCCCCGCTTCTGCAAGCGCACTAATCGCGCTGTTAAGCAAAATCTTTTCTCCTCCACCTCGTTGCTCAATCGTCTCATCAATGCTTTGTCCTTTGATCGCCGAAGTGGCGAGAATATTAGATGTGGAGTAGATTGATGCTTTCTGTAATCCGGTGCTGAGGTTTGTCGCAACTCTCTCAACCGTTGAGACTGTTGTGTTTGTAACGTTTGTAACATTTGCCACTTGACTAGCCCCCACCGCCAACGCCGCCGTAGTTGCAGCGATGGCGATGTTTTCTAAAGAATCTTTAGAAGTGGTGTCCTTAAGAGCTTGCTTGCTTGTCTGAGAGAAATTTTTTCCATCGATTACTGAGTTTGTAGTAGAGACTGAAGCGGTTGAAGTTGCAGCTGAAGCGCCTGCAGTTCCTGCCGCATATCCAACCGTTGCCCAAGTTCCCATTGCCGCTGGAGCGAGATAGATCGCAGCTCCTGCAGTTGCGGCGGTGGCGATTATTCCAACGGTAATCTGAAGTGACCCCCTCAAGCCAGACAGAAATTTCTGCCGGATAGAGTTCTTTTTTTAAAAAAGATGGAACAAATTCAGAAGTAATTTTTGGATAATTTCTAACTATTTTTTAAGTTAAATTTACCCTTAAAAACCACCTCTA
>CAINKA010000126.1 GCA_903849835.1 uncultured Alphaproteobacteria bacterium | reverse complement strand
CGACAAGCTCAGCATGACATATTTAGATTTTCTTCTTGATTCAAAAACAGTGGCGCCAGTAAAGTCACGCGCC
Organism: uncultured Alphaproteobacteria bacterium; assembly: GCA_903849835.1. Lineage (GTDB taxonomy): Bacteria > Pseudomonadota > Alphaproteobacteria > Rickettsiales > UBA1997 > UBA2645. The sequence continues at coordinate 6,661 of CAINKA010000126.1, read as the reverse complement.
TTCCCCCTGCATTTAAAAATTCATTTAAAATTCCTTAAAAAAATGAGCGATTCAAAATCCTCAAACAAATTTTCTGGCGCTGAAATCATCGTTAAAGCCTTTGTCAATGAAGGCGTAGACACGATTTTCGGCTATCCCGGTGGCGCAATTTTGCCTTTTTACGACGCGCTTTTTCTGCAAAATAAATTGCGGCATATTTTAACTCGTCACGAGCAAGCCGCTGCACACGCTGCTGAAGGCTATGCGCGCTCAACTGGAAAAGTTGGAGTCATCACTGTCACCTCTGGTCCGGGTGCAACCAATGCCATTACCGGCCTTACAGACGCCTATCTCGACTCCATTCCACTCGTTTGCATTTCCGGACAAGTTGCCACCAGCGTCATCGGAACTGATGGCTTCCAAGAGGCTGATATTACTGGCCTCACGCGCTCTTGCACCAAGCATAATTACCTCGTTAAAAACGTGAATGATTTGGGCTACATAATCCACGAAGCCTTTCACATCGCGCGCACAGGCCGTCCCGGACCAGTCTTGATCGACATTCCGAAAGATGTACAAAATGCTCACGGAATTTACGAAGGAAAAGTTGAAATTAATCGCGCTTCCTACCAGATAAAAAAACACCGATTCGAAATTCATCACGACAAAATTTCTGCCGCGATTGACTTGATGGAAAAAGCTGAGCGCCCAATATTTTACACAGGCGGCGGCATCATCAACTCAGGAGAAAAAGCCAGCGAATTACTGACAAAATTTGTGCGCGAAACCGGTTTTCCGATCACAAACACTTTGATGGGGCTGGGTGGATTTCCGGCCTCCGACCATCATTTTATCGGAATGCTTGGCATGCACGGAACCTACGAGGCCAACATGGCGATGCATGGCTGCGACGTGATGATCAACATCGGCGCTCGCTTCGATGATCGCGTGACAGGACGCGTTTCCGGCTTCTCTCCGCACTCCAAAAAAATTCACGTCGATGTCGATGATTGTTCGATCAATAAAATTATTCACACCGATGTAGCCGTGGTTGGAGATGCTGCTGAGTGCCTTGAGGCCTTGCTTGAGGAGTGGCATCGCAGAAAACTTTCAAGCCGCAAAAAAGAAATTTCTGCCTGGTGGGATCAAATTAAAAAATGGCAATCGATCAATTCGCTTTCCTACGAACAAAGTGAAAAAATTTTAAAACCGGAATATGCGATGCAGCGCTTGAATGCTCTAACCAAAAGCGTCGCACCATTTGTTTCAACCGACGTTGGGCAGCATCAAATGTGGGCGGCGCAATATCTTCACTTCGATCAACCAAAAAAATGGTTAACTTCTGGCGGGCTTGGAACCATGGGATACGGCGTTCCAGCAGCAGTTGGAGCGCAAATTGCAAATCCGGATGCGCTGGTAATTTGCGTCAGCGGCGATGCAAGCTTCATGATGAACATGCAAGAACTCGCGACCATCAAGCAATATGGCCTGCCGGTGAAAATTTTTATTCTGAATAATCGCTACATGGGCATGGTGCGCCAATGGCAAGAGCTAGTTTATGACAAACGCGAGAGCCAGTCTTACATGGAATCTCTTCCGGACTTCATCAAGCTCGCAGAAAGCTTCGGCATCAAAGGAATGGAATGCGATAATCCAAAAGAGCTCGACGAAAAAATTATGGAAATGCTCTCGCATAAAGGCCCGGTGCTTTTCAACTGCGTCATCGAAAAATCCGAAAATGTTTTTCCGATGATTCCAGCCGGCTCAGCGCACAACGAAATTCTTCTAGGCTCACAAGCCAAACTTTATGTAACCAAGGATATCAACGCCGTCTAACGACGGCAGTTGTAAGTCGCAAGTAGCCAAGTCGTAAGTCAAACTGAGTTTGACGCGACTTACGACTTATGACTTACGACTTACAACTTTTCTTATGACCAACATAAAAAAACACGTCCTCGCCATTCTCGTCGATAATGAATTCGGCGCGCTTGCTCGCATTGTAGAACTTTTTTCTGCGCGTGGTTACAACATCGAGACGCTTACAGTCGCGCCAGTTAGCCAAGATAAAAAAATGTCGCGCATCACGATTACAACTTTCGGAACTGACAAAACTATCGATTTAATTTGCAAACTTTTGCAGAGAATTGTGCCTGTCCATCACGCTGCGGAGCTTACTCGCGAGGAAGGTTACATCGAACGCGAACTAACTTTGGCGCAAATTATTGCCGACGAAAAAACGCGCGAAGCTGCAATCCAAGCGCTCGAAAATTATCGCGCCAATGTTATCGACATTGATGGTGATTCGTTGGTTTTTGAAATTATCGGCACCTCAAACATCATCGATGAAGTGCTGATAAAATTGGAAAATTATGGATTAGCAACGGTCTCGCGAACCGGCATCGCCGCTGGGTTTAAAGGCATGAAGCGCCTCGACAAAATTGCAAATTAAAATTGTGGATTAAAAAACTGCAGGATAGTTTTACCACATCATCAACCCTAAACCACAACACCACATGACCACTACAACTATGGGCTTCTTCACCATCGACACCTTACAATTTTCAAAAAGATTACAAAAAGCTGGGCTTGATCAAAGAATCGCCGAAGAACTTTCTGAAGCGATTAAAGACACGCAGAATCAATCAATTGAAGGTTTGGCAACAAAACATGATGTCGCGCTTTTAAAAAAAGATATTCAATCCTTAGATCAAAAATTTGAGCAAAAAATTGAAGCCATAAAAAATGAAATACTCATAAAAATGTTTTTCATGCTGGCTGCTACAATCGGCATAATCACTTGGCTTAACAAAGTCATAAATTAGCAGGCAGCTCAAACCAAATTTTTCTTGACTTCAAGCCATCAAAAAATACTTTCCCGCGCTCTTTTTTAACTCCCCCAAACACTCAGGTAATTTATGGCTGGAAAACCAAAAGCTTCGAAAGCAAAAAGAAATTCTATTGCGTTCAAAATGGTTAGCACTGCGGACACTGGATTTTACTACATCGCGCGTCGTAATCCAAAACAAAAACAAGAAAAAATGATCTTTTCAAAATATGATCCTGTTGTGCGCAAGCATGTCGAATTCAAAGAGCAAAAGCTTTCGAGCTAAGCTCTAACCGAAAGGCGGACTTAAAAAAGTCCGCCTTTTTTTTGTCCAAAATTTCCTTCAAAAAATATGCTAACTCAACTTTCCTCACAAATTATCGAAGTCACAGAAAAAGCTGCAATCGCCTGCTACGATTGGATTGGCAAAGGTGACAACATGGCCGCTGATGCTGCTGCGGTAAATTCGATGCGCGAGAATCTCAACCGCATGAACATAAAAGGAACCATCGTGATCGGCGAAGGAGAGCGCGACGAAGCCCCGATGCTCTACATCGGCGAAAAAGTTGGGAAAGGTGGAATCGAAGTCGACATCGCACTCGATCCACTCGAAGGCACAACCATTTGCGCTAATGCTGGAGAGTCTTCACTGGCTGTCATTGCCTTCGCTAAAAAAGGCGGATTCTTGCATGCGCCCGACGTTTACATGGAAAAAATTGCGGTGGGAGCAGGCTTGCCACAAGGCGTGATCGACCTCGACAATTCACCGAAAAAAAATTTACAAAATATCGCAAAAGCAAAAAAATGTGTGATCTCTGATTTAACCGTGATGATTCTAGAGCGCTCACGCCATGAAGAATTGATCGCAAAAGTTCGTGAGGCGGGTGCCAAAATTCGCTTGATCGGTGATGGTGACGTTGCTGGAGTAATCGCCTGCACCAGCCAAAATACTCGCGTCGACGCCTATATGGGAACAGGAGGAGCTCCGGAAGGCGTGCTCGCTGCAGCCGCATTGCGCGTGATCGGCGGACAGATGATAGGACGCCTAATTTTTGGTGAAAATAAAAAACAAATCGACCGCGCCAAAAAAATGGGCATCAAAGATTTGAACAAAAAATACAGCGCCGAAGAAATGGCGAGAGGTGACGTGATTTTCGCCTGTGCCGGCGTGACTGACGGCTACATGCTTTCTGGAGTAAAAATGACAAAATGCCATCGCAAAAAAATCATCGTTAGCTCTTTACTGATGGATTCCGCTGCGAAAAAAGTTACGAGAACGATGTCGGAATATTTTTCTTAACATCTAGCTCCGTAGGGGAGACCCTTGTGGTCGCCCGCGGGCTGGCACAAGGAAAACCCCTACAATCATAAAGATCTAGATTTAGAAAGATTCTTAGTTGACGCGAAGCATTTCGCTCCTATTTTCCCGCGCTCTTACCTCAATAAAAACTTTGGAGAAGTGGCCGAGTGGCTGCCAGCGTCTGTGCCGTTAGCCGCCAGCTAACAAACAGCGCAAAAATTTAAAGCCTTCAGCTATAAACTGAGGGTTATTTTTGGAGAAGTGGCCGAGTGGCTGAAGGCACCTTCCTGCTAAGAAGGTATACGGGTAAAACTGTATCAAGGGTTCGAATCCCTTCTTCTCCGCCAATAGCCAATTTCAAGAAGTCCGGTAAAGTCCGGCAGATGTAGATAGATTAGGACTTTATAGCAGATTGAAGTCCGAGATGATCTTAAAAAGATTGTTGACATCCAGACAAATCTGGGGGTAAAAAATGGGGTAAAAATATCTACCCCCCATAACAATTTTTATCTTAATGCCCCTCACGGACATCATCATCAAAAACGCGAAGCCAAAAGAAAAACAATACAAACTCGCTGATGAGAAAGGGATGAGATTGTTGATTCATCCCAATGGTAGCAAGTATTGGCAGTTGAAATACAGATTTAGCGGTAAAGAAAAATTACTCTCACTTGGAGTTTATCCAGAGGTCTCACTTAAAGAAGCGCGCGATAAAAGAGATGCAGCACGAAAGCAGATGCAAGAAGGGCTTGACCCCTCTCACGAAAAGAAATTATCCAAACTCACTAAGGCGCTTAGCGCCGAAAATTCTTTTGAAAACATAGCGCGCGAATGGCATCAAAAGCAGGCGGCACGACTTACGCAAAGGCATAGCGAATACGTTCTGAGAAGACTTTCGGCCGATGTTTTTCCTCACATTGGTTTTCGTCCAATTAATCAAATCACCGCTCCCGAGCTTCTTGCAACAATTCACAAAATCGAAAAACGTGGCGCACTAGATATCGCACATCGCGCTCTTCAAACCACCAGCCAAGTCTTTCGTTACGCCATTGCAACCGGAAGGGCAGAACGAGATGTTGCGGCAGATTTGAGAGGATCTTTAACCGGCAGAAAAAAACAAAATTACTCACGCTTTGAAGAAAAGGAAATGCCGGAGTTTCTGCAAAAATTGGAAACTTATCACCCAGGCACTCAAACCCATTTAGCTCTAAAATTCATCATGCTGACCTTCGTCAGAACCAAAGAATTACGTGGCGCAGAGTGGGAAGAATTTGACTTAAAAACCGCAGAATGGCGCATCCCCGCCGAGCGCATGAAGATGAGAGAAAAACACATCGTGCCGCTTTCTAAGCAAGCCCTCCAAATCTTAAAAGAAGTCAGAGCGCTTCACAATAATCCGAAATTCGTTTTCCCAAGCAGCGTAAGTCCACACAAAATGATGAGCGAAAATACCATGCTTTACGCCATGCATCACATGGGGTATAAATCGAAATCCACAGTTCACGGCTTTCGCGGTACTGCTTCAACAATCCTGAATGAAAACAAATTCCGCCCAGATGTGATTGAAAGACAGCTTGCACATGGAGAAAGAAACAAAGTTCGCGCCTCTTACAACCACGCACAATATTTGCCAGAACGCAAAGAAATGATGCGGTGGTGGGCGGATTATTTGGAAAAGCTTGGGGGTAAGAATGAGTAAAATCCTATACACAGAAAAAGACATCCCCGCCTCACTGCCCGATGAGCTTCAGGAACATTTTTTCCAATATCTAGCAAGAATGATTCACTCTAACGAGCTAGTAGACGATGACAAAAAAAGAAAAAATGCCGAGGAAATAAATTTTACCTTTCGCCTTGTTGCTGATGAGAGAATGGTTCCCGTTTGGCAAAAACTATTTAAAATCAACAGCAAGAAAACCACCACCCTCTTTCCTGGTTCAGTAATGATGATTTATTCTGGATTTAAGATTTATAATTCCTTCGACCCGATTCTTCAAAAATATCATTTGGCGCCACGAAGTTTGTTTGATACAAAGCCCAAAATCAAAAGGCTTGAGTACATGTTAGCGGCTTGCAAAGACTTGTTAGAAGAAAGCAAATTCCACACTTTTTACACGACGGAATTTGATTTCGAAGAATATGATCGAGACCAACTAATAGGAGAGTCTGAACATCACGAATTTACTGACGGGATAAAAAGCTATTTAATTAGGTTGGAGCAGGTCTTGTCCTACTACAAAAGCAACCTCGAAGAATCAGAGCTTAAATCCTACATAGCCAACCCAGTATCCCGCAAAAAATCAGTCGACAATGCCGAAGCATTACTTTGGGCAAAAAAGCTTCAGGTGATAATTCTTAGATTTTATGGAAAGCCTTTGAATAAAGAGCTTGGAACAATGATCTCGGCTTTATTTCCTGATGATGAGCGCTGTTATGATGAGGACTGAAGTGACCCCCTCAAGCCAGACAGAAATTTCTGCCGGATAGAGTTCTTTTTTTAAAAAAGATGGAACAAATTCAGAAGTAATTTTTGGATAATTTCTAACTATTTTTTAAGT
>CAINKA010000125.1 GCA_903849835.1 uncultured Alphaproteobacteria bacterium | reverse complement strand
ATGGGTGAATGGGTTGTGGGAGAGGTCTTCATCCTTCACAAATCCAGTGTTTTACAGCTCGATTTTTGAACCTTCACGAGAGGTAGTTTTGTGAGGGAATTTTTTTCTAATGACGGATCTGGGATAAAAGTGCATGATTTTTTCTCCGGATTTATTACGGAAGCAGTAGTAAGAAATTCTTGAACAATAGTTGGATCCAGCCTTTTTAGCCTTAATGGGACAAGCTTGGTTGCGTTGGGATTGCCGGTATAAAGCTGTCTTTCTTCACATTCATCTTGGAAAATTTTTGAGAAGAGTTTTGCTGTTTCGTACATTTGCTCCGTTCTTTTTTCTGGAAAGAGTTTTTTAATAGATTCTTTAACGTCATCAGGGTTACCACTTTCAGGATTGGAAATTCCACCATGTTTAATTGCGATTAGTATGAATTTTGCTGCGTCCTCTGGAGAAATTTTAGTAGAATGACTGCTCAATTTATTGCATGGGCCAATAGCCGCAATCAGCGCGTCGATCATAAATAACCTTGCTTTTGGCGCTGAGTCTTGAGTAGTAGAAAAACAGAATTTTGTTCCAGTTATTTCTCGTGATCCATGATCACCACTCGCACAAAAAAGTTTCGGGCGATAAATTTTTGATATTGACCTAGAAAAGTTCCTCGAGAGTTGTGATGACAGTTTACTGAATCGTTCCGCTGACGTTTCATCTAAATAACAAGCTGCTTCTTCTTCGGACACAGTGATGGCGGTAGAGGTATCCCCGGACTTCAGCAAGCCTTTTCCAAGTGATATTAAAAAATCATTGCGATGTATAGCTGGTGTTGCGCGTGCAGCGCGTGCGGATGGTGGTGGTGCAGCTGTGTAACCGTCACCATACCCACTTTCGCCAAATCCACTGCCACCTCCGCCACCACCACCTCCACCAAATCCACCACCAGCAAAAGCTCCTTTCGTAGCTGCTTCAATGGCAGGGAGATATTTATCTTTAAAAATTACTCCACCAACTTTGTGCTCAAAATCTTTAAATAATGCTGCGACCGCGAGCACTTGGTCTACTGGTTCAACTAAACCTTTTTTAGCTTCTAAAATGCGACCATGATTAATTGAGTCCGCAAAGTTTCTTTCAAGCATCATGAGCTGCACATGAGAGATCTCGACTCCTTCATTCACCGCTAAATATTTCAGGATATCCTGAACTCGGTTAGCCTGATATTCTTCGGCACAAATAATTTTAAATTGCTTACACTCTCTTTTTGCCAGCCCTATTTGGGCTTTAATTGCGTCAATTACATCTCGAATTGTTCCTGTTTCGGCACTCTCCCCAATTCTTGTAATTCTTCGGTAACTAGAATCTCCTTCGCACCAATCTTCTTTTTTCGATGGAGCTATGCCTGCAATACTAGGCCCTCCTTTAGTGGAGAAAAGTAAGTTATATAAGTTGTCTAAAGAGACATGTTGTATCGAGGCAAACGGTGCAAGTATCTGTTCATCAACACCCAAAGCACCCAAAACATTCGGACGGCTTGCTTCATCACTCTGAGCATATTGCTTCTTGATTGCCGTCGCAATCATCTGTGAGCGATTTAGACCAGCAGAACAAACAGGAAGAACATAATCGCCCGCTGCGAAGCTTAACGGGTCTTTTGTTTTTGAAAGATCTGTGATTTCAGGGAGAGTAAAGGCTTCTCTCGTAACAGTTGCTGCGGCGCCACCAGCCATTCTTGCAGCCTCTCTTTCTTGCGCCTCGCGCGCACTTGCTTTGAGGGCGAGTGCTAAATCCCTGTCTTCACTAGCAGCAGCGGCTGCAGAGGGTCTTGCTGTAACGTGAGTTGTCGCTTCTCTTTTTACAGATCCGCCACCACCAAATCCAGCACCACCAAATCCACCACCAGCTTCAAATCTACCGCCAGCACCACCAGTATATTCTCCTCTTCTTGCTGGAGCCACACCGCCACTACCAAATCCACCACCTCTACCAGCAGTTGCCACACCTCCTCGCTCTTTTTCTAGACGTAACTCCTGTGCGTAATGCGAAACCGCTTCAGACATATCAACAACCTTCAACCTATCTATTGCATCTACTCTAGTGGCTTTATTTCCAATCCTGACAACAGAAAAACCAGCATTATGAGCACATCTTAAATGAACTCCGCCATCATCAAACAAAGTTATTACTGATCTTTTTGCGTCATCATAACCATCCATTTCCGGAGGATATCCATAAAAATCCAGAGCAGCGGCGAGTAGAAAATTTTTTCCTTCAAGAGGGTCTGCTGCATCAGTAAAGCAAGAAACATCACCCTCTGTTATTGTAATTGTCTTTTCATCTTCAGGTGAATGGTATTCTGAACCAAAATTATAATTAACAAAAATAGTTGACACCTCAAGGTCGATTTTCTGACCACTATCAAAAACATAGTGTGGAATATTGTCACTAAGCTCTTTTTGCAACTTTTTATCACCCTCCAACCGATTATCAATATTTCTTCTTTGAACAACGAGATCTGGTTTTAATCCAATTGCCGCCAAGAGGGGTAACTTGTCACTCCTAACTGAGTCGTAGGCATCTTGAGAGGTTAGAGCAAGTTTAACTCCGCTTCGTTGCAATGTGATTAAATTTCTAATTCCTCGTATTTGTTTTAGTACTACTTCCTTGTCCGGAACAGGGCTTAAGTTTCGTAAGGCGTCGTAGAGACGATTAAAATCTAAATCGTCGTTAACGGCAGCACCAAGTAATTGCTGGTATTCACTTCGTTCAATGTTCCCCTCTCCACGACCATATGCGCTCATAGTTTTCTTGCCAATAAGGCTTTGGCTATAGCATGGAAATAATTCCTCCAACGTTTCACCCCAATCAAGAGCCATGATTTTTGTTGGTTTTGGAGTAGAAAGTTCTCCATTAGACTTTCTGAAACCATATCCATATTTGGTCGGTATTGTCCAAGCGGGTTTAGTAACAGCTCTAAGAACAGACCTACCTGACCATGTTAATTGAACTGTTGATTCCGTAGCTTCGAGTTTTGCTGATCTTGTCATAAAAATAAAATTTAAGATTTAGGATTTAGGATGGGTTTTGTGTGTGGGTTTTAATGGAATAAACTCTTTAAGTTCGCAATAAAAATGTTTGTAATTGTGGTGGAATTTATACCAACACTGATTCGAGAAATCGAACTACAAATCCGTCATTGCGAGCGCAGCGTGGCAATCCACGCTAATCAGGACTCAGCAATCAAACAAAATCCAAAATGCTAAATTTCAAAATCCTAACACTCTTCCCCGAACTCTTTCCCGGACCACTTGCTGCCTCGGTTACAGGTGCTGCTTTGGAAAAAAAATTATGGTCGATTGAAGCAATCAACATCCGCGATTACGCCAAAGATTCTCGCGGCACCGTCGACGATGCGCCTTACGGCGGCGGAGCGGGGATGGTGTTGAAAGCGGATGTAATCGCGGACGCAATTGAATCGACTGACGCCTTACGCCTTACGCCTTACGCCTCAAAAATAATTTACCTCTCCCCCCGCGGAAAAGTTTTTACTCAAAAAATCGCGCGCGAATTAGCTCGTGAAAAAGAAATTGTGATCTTGTGTGGACGCTATGAAGGCGTGGATCAGCGCGTGTTGGATGAATTTGAAATCGAAGACATTTCGATCGGCGATTACGTTTTGTCTGGCGGAGAAATCGCTGCTTTTCCATTCATCGATGCAATCTTGCGTAATGTCGAAGGCGTGCTCGGCGCCGACGAATCTCTTGCCGAAGAATCTTTCGGTTCCGAAAAAAATCCCGATTTTGAAAATTTGCTCGAATATCCGCATTACAGCCGACCTCAGGAATGGCGCGGTCGCGCAGTGCCAGAAATTTTAACAGGAGGCCACCACAAAAAAATTTCTGAGTGGAGAAAAGAGCGGGCAATCGAGCTAACAAAAAAAGTTCGGCCAGATTTATTTTTGAAGTTTTCGGAAAAAGAAAAAAATTAAAAAAATGTTTTCATTCTTCAAAAAAATTATTTGAGGAGTGAAAGTTAGTTGTGGCAATCTTGGGTTTCACAGTCTCTACTGCGCTTACAAAGAACATCACATGATGATTACGTAGCATTCATTTGCTCACATTGATCGCGATAAATTTCAAATTGATGTCAGAGAAATTCCAAAAGGTGACAGATGGTAATTTTCTCGGTTTGAATAAATCCCCTGCTAGTTGAATTTCAAAAACAGCCTGCTTGCTCAAAAATAGTTGTGCGCATTTTGCGCGCTGCAGCTTTGTCCCTCTAAGTTTGTAAAATAATAGACCTCACCAAAGTCCAAATTATTTCGAGGGAAATTTAATTAAAAAATTCGCGTTTTCAGCAGACTTAAGCGCGAGAAAAAAAATACAAAATGACAAATTTTAAAAATCTAAATCTTAACGAAAAAATTCTCGGTGCGCTCGCAAAAAAGGGTTACACTGATCCAACTCCCATTCAGGCTCAAGCCATTCCACATGTTCTTGATGGAAAAGATCTTTTGGGAATTGCCCAAACCGGAACCGGAAAAACCGCGGCATTTTCTCTGCCGATTTTGCACAATCTGGCGAAAAACGCTGTCTCTGCGAAATCAGGCTGCATGCGGGTTTTGATCCTCACACCGACGCGCGAACTCGCTTCGCAAATCGCAGAAAATATCGAACTTTACGGTAAAGATCTCGGTCTGCGTTACACCGTAATTTTTGGCGGCGTGGGCGAGCGTCCACAAATCGCGGCGATGCAACGCGGTGTTGATATTTTGATCGCGACTCCGGGACGTCTTCTCGACCTCACCAATCAAGGCTACATCCGCTACATGCAGCTCGAAGTTTTGGTTTTGGACGAAGCGGATCGCATGCTCGACATGGGTTTCATCAACGACATCAAAAAAATTATTCAAAAAATTCCTGAGAAAAGGCAGACTTTGTTTTTCTCTGCAACTATGCCAGCAACGATTGCAGAGCTTGCAAATTCGATTTTGAAAAATCCGGTGAAAGTTGAAGTTACGCCGCAATCTACGACTGTCGAGAAAATCGAGCAGAAAGTTTTTTTCGTCGAAAAAGGCAATAAGCCAGCTTTGCTAAAATCAGTTTTGAAAAGTGATGAAGTGAAGCACATTTTGGTTTTCTGCAAAATGAAACATGGTGCGAATAAAGTGGTGGAACACCTTGAAAAATATGGCATCAAGGTTGCTGCGATTCACGGAAATAAATCGCAAACTGCTCGTGAAAAAGCGCTCGCAGATTTTCGCGGTGGTGCAATTCAAGTGTTGGTTGCGACTGACATCGCGGCGCGCGGAATCGACATTCCCGCAATTAGCCACGTCATTAATTACGACATTCCAATGGATCCAGAAAGTTATGTGCATCGTATCGGACGCACAGCCAGAGCTGGAAGAGAAGGTGTTGCGATTTCTTTTTGTGATCCAAGCGAAGTGAAACTTTTGCGCGAAGTTGAGAAGGTAATCAAAACAAAAATTCCGGTTGACGAAACTCACCCGTTCCACGGCGTCGCTGCTGCACCAATGTCGCGCGATTCTTACGAACCAAGAGAGCGTCGCTCAAATTCTCGCCCAGCAAGAAGTGGCGGAAGAAGGGATGACAGTAGGGGAGGCGAGCGCAGAAGTGATCACAGAGGCGAGCCGCGTCGAGATTTTCGTGCTAGAGATGAGCGTGTTGATGGCAAAAAATCTGAGAAAAAAATCTTCGGACTTTTTGGTTTTGGAAAAAAGAATTCTGATTCTCACGCAAGGCCAAAAAGAGAAGATGGAAATTCCAGAGATGATCGCAGACCAATGCCATCAAGGGATAACATGGCTCCACGTTTTGCTGATGAAGGTGATAAGAAAAAATCTTTTGGCTTTGGTGGTTGGTTTAAAAAATCTGATTCAGGATCTTCGGACAGACGTCCTGCGCGTTCCGGCGAAAAAAGATTTGGATCTGATTCAAGAAGATCTTCGGATTCCGATTTTATCGGCAACCGCGCCAGACCAAGTTCTGACGGATCGAGAAGGCCAAGTTCTGGAGGAAGATCAAGTTCTGGAAGTCGCAGTGGAAATAGTTTTGGTGGAAGACCAAGCGGTGGAAGAGTCAGCGGCGGTTCGAGAGATGGCGGAAAAAAATGGTAAAAAATTTTCTCACCACGAAAATTTAAACCCAGATCCGTCATTAGAAATCCAGGATAGTTCGCCTAGGGCTTGAAACTGAAGGGCGAAACAATGTTTTTAAACCGTAAGCTTACTAAGCGTAAGTGCGGATTTAAAAACATTGTTTCAACCGCGCAGTTTCAAGCCCTAGGCGAACTAGACGGATTTCTAATGACGGATCTGGGTTAAATGTCAGGAAGCTCCAAATTTTCTAAGAAATTTTAACGCTCGTCATTCCAATCGAGCCCATCTCAATCCCCTCGCAAAAAATTTCTGCTGCTTCGTTTTTTTTCTGCAATCCTAAAATGTAAATCAGGGGGATGAAGTGCTCCGCTGTTGGCGCAGACTCACGTGCGCCGGCGAGTTTTTTGAACTCGATTATTTTTTCGTGATCATCTTCCGCGATCGCTTTTGTGACGGCGTCGTTGAATTGAATCGCCCACGGATAAACTCGGCGGATGTTCGAATTCATCATTCGCAAATTGTGAACAATGTTGCCGCTGCCAATAATTAGCACCCCTTCACCGCGCAAAATTTGTAATTTTTTCGCCAGTTCGTAATGCTCGCGCGGTGATTTATTTTTATCGATGCTGAGCTGCAGAGTTGGAACATCGGCTTTCGGATGAGTGCGTAGAAGCACTGACCAAGCGCCGTGATCGATGCCCCAAGAATCATCAAGCTGAATTTCGGGCAGAAGTTTTTGTACTCGTTTCGCCAATTCAAAACTGCCGCGCGGTTCGTATTTTACGTCAAAAAGTTTTTGCGGAAATCCGTAAAAATCGTGAATCGTTTTTTGTTGTTCACCGGAAGTAATTTTCGTGCCGTCAGTTTCGTAATGTGCTGAAATTACCAAAATCGCTTTTGGCTTCGGCAGCCTTTTCCCCAAGTCTCTCCCCAACGCTTCCCAAGATTTTGTGTAGTAATTATTTTCGATTGCATTCATCGGCGAACCGTGACCGAAAAAGATGGTGGGGAGAATCATTGGCTAGGAATTTCCCAAATAATCTTTCTTTCCAATCTCAACTCCATTGTGGCGCAGAATGGCGTAAGCAGTGGTGATGTGAAAGAAAATGTTGGGCAAAGTGTAATTCAGCAAGTAAGGCAAGCCAACGTAGTTGCGGTCGCGGCCATGTTGGTGGTAGCTGATTTTTAATTCTTCTTTGCCGTCAATTTGATTTGGCTGAACCGTTTTTAGAAATTCGATGGTTTTTTCGATGCGAGTTTGGAGCTCAGAAAAAGTTTTTTCGACATCTTCAAATTTTGGCAGTTCGATCTCAGCAAGCCTTGCCACGCCAGCCTTGGCAGTGTCACAAGCAATTTGCACTTGGCGCACAAATGGCAACATGTCGGGAAATAATCTCGCATTAAGAAAAACACTTTGGTCGATTTTTTTTGCTTCAGCGTGCACTTCAGCTTTTTTCAAAATCGCGGAAAGATTTTGCAAATTGTGAAGTGATGTTGGGATGAGTGTTTGATACATTGAAATTGTCATAAATTTTTTGTTAAAATTAATTTTTGAAGATGCGTGGTATGTCAAAACTGATTCAAGAACCCAATTAATCAAAGCTATAAAAAACTCAAGGTCATGCTGAGCTTGTCGAAGCATGATTCTCGGCACCGCGCTATGAATCATGCTTCGACAGGCTCAGCATGACACTGAAGTTTAATCGGCTTCTTCAACTGAAGTGGGTATAAACGTACAAATCCTAATCTCAGCAAAATTGATTTCGCAGTTTCATGAAAAAAATTCTTAAACAGAAAATTAATGTCGAAGGAATTGAGATTAATTTAACGCAAAAAAGAATTAAAAATTTGCGGTTAAGAATTTGCCCACCATTCGGAGAAGTTAGGATTTCTGCACCTTTGCGCGTTAGTTTGAAATCGATAAAAAAAATTATTATTTCAAAAATAAGTTGGATAAAAGAAGCGCAAATTAAAATTTTAAGTCGCAAAAAAATCCAAGAATTAAAATTTATTTCTGGTGAAAAGCATAATTTTTTTGGCAAAGAATTCTTGTTGGAAATAATTGAAAATAGCGATTCAACAAAAGTTTTTTTGAGCGGAGAAAAAATTAAAATT
>CAINKA010000124.1 GCA_903849835.1 uncultured Alphaproteobacteria bacterium | reverse complement strand
CCAAAATTTACAAACTTGCTAAGAAATTTACTAAAAATTAATCGAATTTGACTCAAAAAAATAACAAAATTTCTCAGTTTTTGGGTTGTAAAAATTTTTGAGCTTAGGTTTTTTAGAAAGTTAGATTTGCAACGTCCCCAGTGTCAGTTGAAGAAATTCAGCTCATCAAAGATTTTAACCGCGACTCCACCATTCTTTACGATTTGGTCTGCAACGATCACGATGGCGCAGCGAAGGAGTTACTCGAAAAAATGAAAAGTTATAACGAGCGATATGCAGATATTTTTGAACGAAAATCCGCAAGCGGTGACAAAACGCCACTTCATCCCACCGTCGCCATTCTTCTGTTCGGAATACAAGAATTTGGGGCCTTACATCAAGGTGCGATACATTACCGAGAAGAGCATAAGGGTCCTGAACGCGGGTTTGTGAAAACTGCTAAAAGAGATTACGGAATGACTGAAGTTGGACTACCAGTAGTTGTTCTGGGCGTGAGCGGCGACATCACGGGTCGGGATGAAGGCGGCATTATAGCCACCCTCTTAAAAGGTCGCTCACTCAGCACAGCGGCTGCTGCGTAATTTTTTGGCTCTGAGAGTGAAGCGGAATTCACAACTCCGCTTCATCTTTCATTCTGACAAACTCACAGCCATCAGTTTCAAAATAAAATCCGTTAGAAAATTTCACATCTTCGCTCGCGAAATTTCCCGCTAATTCCCCAGCTAACTCCCCTGCCAACTCCCCTGCCAACTCCCCTGCCAACTCCCCTGCCAACTCCCCTGCCAACTCCCTTGCCAACTCCCTTGCGGAAAAATTTTTTACCGCATCAAAAAGCTGATCGAAATTCACTGAACTGTGCGGTGAAATTCGGAAATATTTTACACCGCGCTGCGACATTTCCGGAATATTTTTAATCAAATTATTGTAGCTGTGCGACAAGGTTTGCGTGCCGTTAATTGCTAGGAAGCCTTGCCCATCAAGGCTTTGAAGCGGTAGGCCGTTTGGATCATTTAGGCAAACTAGCTTGCATTCGTCGCGCGGAAGATTGTGAAGTTTGGCGTGAAAACAGCGCGCGGAAATCGCCAATGGCACGCGGCCAAAAATCATGATTTCGATCTCCATTAAATTTTTTTCAGCGAGGGCGAAGATTGATTTTTTTGGCAATTCAAATGGCAAACAAACGCGGCTGAAATTTTTTTCTTGAAAAAATTTTAACGTGTCTTCGCTGTAAATATTTAAAAATGGCCCCGCGATTAATTTATTTTTGCGCGGTTTTTCTGTGAGCAAAGCAAGTGCGGAGAGATCATTTATTTCCAAAGCGAATTCATCGCCAGCCTGCGCCACTGTTTCGCTCAGCAATGTTCGACTTTCTTCATCATTCACCAAAATCGGCGTCGAAAAAATTATTTCTTTTTTTGAATCCGCAAGTCTCTGCAAAATTTTATCGAGATTTTTTCCCAAAAAATTTTTCCGCGTTTCGCAAATAATTTCGCCGAGATGAACGCTAGAAATTTCTTCGCGGTCAGAAATTTTGTAGTAAAAATCGAGGATATCGTTGGCCTTCCAGCAGAAGAGAATTGGGCCGATCGTGATGTTTTTGGTCATTAGTACCACTCCCGCAAATAAGACTGGCGCAGGACGGGGTTTGTAACCCCGTCCTCACGTTCAGTTCTGGCTTTAAAATTACATGAACATGTGGACGGGGTTACAAACCCCGTCCAGCAACGTGTCCAGCAGCATGGGTAATATTTTTTCATCAACACCACTCCCGCAAATAAGCTCCAACAGTGCCTTCGCCGCCTTCCATAAATTCCGACAAATCCGCCGGCGCGATTTTATTCGGATAGGAATCCACCGCTTTTCGAAATGCTGCGGCGATATTTCCGACGTAAGATTTTCCGCGCTGCCTTCCTTCGATTTTTATCGCGTCAATTCCGCTAGCAAAAATTTTATCCATTTCGCCGATTAAATTCAGGCTGACCGGATTTTCGAAAATATATTTTTTTTCACCACCAACGGAATAACAGCCTTTGCAAGTAGTCGGGTAGCAGGCCGGCTGGTTTTGTGCAAATTCATTAATCACAAATTTCCCGAGTCTGAAATTTAATTTTTCGCCGACATATTCGTAATTTACTCTTTCCGCCGGCGAACAAACGCCGTTGATGTTTGGTGATTTTCCTGCTGAGTAAGAAGAAAGTGAGCAACGTCCTTCAGCCATGACACACAGGCCTCCGAAGCCAAATATTTCTATCTCGACACTGCTATTTTCTTTTATTTTTTTGATCTCGTCGAATGACAAAACTCGCGGCAACACCACTCTTTTAATTCCAAATTCACGCTGAAAAAAATTCACCGCAGCCGCTGAGGAGGCGGACGCTTGCACTGAAAGATGTTTGCTAAAATCGGGATATTTTTTACTGGCGTAATCGAGCAATCCGATGTCAGCCAAAATTATCGCACTGACCCCGAGCGCCACCGCATCATCAATCGATTTCTTGGCGAGGCTTTCTCTGCCTGCTTGCGCGAAGCTATTAATCGCGACAAAAGTTTTTCGATTTTTATTTTTTGCGTAAGAAATCATCTGCTGCGCTTCATCCAACGAAAAATTTAATCCCGGAAAATTTCGCGCATTACCGGCATTTTTAAATCCAAAATAGACTCCATCTGCACCAGCATCCACAGCGGCTTTGAATGATTCTGGCGTTCCTGCTGGGCAAATTATTTCGGGACGTTTCATGCGAATTTAAATTTTTTATCGAGCCTCTCAATCGCATTCCTCAACGCCATCGCCGCCGCAACATTGCCTTCGATTTTTATGTGCCGCGAAAAAAATAAAGCGTCGGCATCGGAGTTGCATTGCGCTAATTTCAGCAAATATTTGAGCTTGGCGCTAACCGTGCTAATCGCGGCTGTGCGGGTTTTTTTGTCGCAGATTGTGACCTGAAAATTTTCCTGATTCGGACTGATTAAAATCGCGAAAGGCAGGTCATTAATTTTGATCAAAAAATTGTAGAAACGATATTCGCCGAGATCGTCGAAAAATTTTTGATGTGTGGCGACGAATGTTTTTCCGGCGAAATTTAGGAAAGGTTGGGATGTTTTTTTGATGGCAGAGAAAATGAGGCGGCGCATTTTTTTCGTAAAATTTTGGGGAAAAAGTTTTCTACGAAGCCGTGCTGGGCTTTGGTTGATGTGGGTCAAAGGATTGGAATGCTTCGATGTCGTAAAAATGCTTCGATGTCTGTTGGGCCCGTCTCAATGTCATGCTGAGTATCTCGATGTCATGCTGAGCCTGTCGAAGCATGATTCAGGT
>CAINKA010000123.1 GCA_903849835.1 uncultured Alphaproteobacteria bacterium | reverse complement strand
TCCATGTTTCTTTTCACTTCGTTTGTTAAAATATCAAACTCTCTAAACAGGTCTTCAATATCGCCGCTTTTGTTAAAAAGATCTCCGTTAAAATTAATTTTATAATTCACGCTCTTCGATGGAGATTTGTCGCTAAAATTAAGCAAAGAATAGGAAAATAAACTGAGCTTTACGTTAAAATCTTTCAGGAATTTTAGGCTAACATAGGACTCAACAAAGTTTGTCCCAACTGATCCCAAGACCTCTTCCACTTTTCCAAAATCCATAATTCTTTCGACGCTAATATTTTTGTCGATTCCACTTTCATTCGAATCATTTAGCGCTTTATTTTTTAACTCCTCGTAATTTTGACTCAAAGAATTCTTTGCTATTTCGGCTAATTTTATTGATTCGTTGGATTGATGTTTGAAGAAAAGCGACATTAAAACAGTCGCACAGATTAAGGCCAGAAGAGCCATGTTAAGATATTTGGAAAGCTTTAAAATCAGAAAAAATTTATCGAGGACATTAATTTTTGGAGTAGCAAATTTTAGAATTTTTTTCTTTTCCGAAAATATTTTTGAGATTAACAAATCGCAAAAATGACTGTCTGAGGATAAAATTTTGCTCTGTCCCGCCTCTAGTGCCAGTTGAGACGGATTGTAATTGATCGGATTTAATTCAACATTGTGCAGGCCTTTAATCATCTCCAAAGTTTCATCAGGAAAAACATTCACGATATCGAGCTCGCTCATCAAAAGATCGGGGAAGAGTCGTTTTAAATATTCAAAAGTGCTGTAAATATCCTGCTCATATTTTTCTAAAAAATCCTTCTGCTTGAAGTCGTAGGTAACGACGCGCGTAAAAATCAGTCCCTGCTCTGAGAACACCATTTGCCTAGTTCCGCTGACTTTGTTTTGGATGATAAAGCAGTAAAGATCATTTTTTTTATTCTGAACTTTGGAACGCAGTTTGATCTGATTTTTAACTTCAGAAAAAAGACTAAAAGTTTCGATCGGAAGCATGTAAATGCCGACTAATCGATTCGGCAATTCAAGTAAAAATTCTATCCATTTTGTAATTGTTGGAGAGTTGGAGGAGGAAACGAACATGCATTCCCAACGGTGGTTAACTTGAGCTTTTTTATCCGACGGTTTTTTGGCGTTCAGGATGAAATAATTTTTCATGCTATCCTTATCACCATCGCTATTCATGTCGCGTTTGATGATGCGGGCGAGGTCAGCTTTTCTTACCGAAGGATAGATTTTCTTTTTGTAGCTTTGATCGATTGTATCCAGCAATATGTAGATGTGAGAGGATTCATTCTCCGCAAAAAAATCTTTCAATTCTGCTTTTGAGGCATCGGTTAAATCATCTAAAAAGAATTTATTTTTTACCTCATCACCATCAAACAAAGCCACGACTGCACCAAAATCTCCTATCGTGACAATGATATTTTTTTCAGAAAACATTTGAATTTGTGAAAGATTCTTGGGAGTTTGCCCTAGGAGTTTATTGTGTAAAAACCGCCTGCGAAAAAGCTTCTAAAAAGCCCGCCTAAAACATGCAATTTTATTCAAACAAAATGATTTTTGGAATTGGAATTGATTTAGTTTCGACCGATAGAATTGAAAAATTAATGCTTCAATTCAAAGAAAAATTTGCGGAAAAAATTTTTACCCCAAATGAAATTTTAAGGGCAAATCAAATAAAAACTTCGAACAAAAATTCGCCGGCCATTGTGTTATTTTATGCCAAAAGATTTGCCGCAAAAGAAGCTTTTGCAAAAGCTTTAGGTCTTGGAATCGGCAGGGGAATTGATTTCAAAGACATTGAAATTGAAAATGACGAGCTCGGAAAACCGCAAATAAAAATTTTAAACGGGAAAGAAAATTTTCTAAAAAAACATTTCGCCTGCAAAAATTTTACAATTCACCTTTCTCTCACTGACGAAAAAACAATGGCTCAAGCAATAGTGGTAATCAGTAAAGCTTAACTTTTTCGATGTCCTGCTGAGCTTGTCGAAGCGTGGTTCAGGCCTCAGTGCTTAGAATCATGCTTCGACAAGCTCAGCATGACATCGCATTTCTAATTCAGAAAAACCAAAAATGATAAAACAAAAAATTTTAGTAATCGGTGCCGGAGCTTGGGGCACGGCGCTGGCAAACCTTCTTGCTAAAAATTCCTGCGAAGTTTTTTTGAGTGCGAATGACGCAAAAATTATCGCCGAAATTAATCAAAAAAAATCAAATCAAAAATTTTTGCCGAACGTAAAATTAAATTCGCGCATCAAGGCTGTGGCTGATTTTGACAGCAAAATAAATTCAGCAGATTTTGTTTTTATCGTCACGCCAAGTTCGAGTGCGACACAAGTTTTTGAAAAAATTTCCAAATTAAAAATTCCGAAAAATTGTAAATTTGTGATTTGCTCGAAAGGCGTTGAGCCGAAGAGTCTACTGCTTTTAAGCGATGCTTTCGAAAAAATTACGGGTTTAAAAAATTACGCGGTTTTGTCGGGGCCGAATTTTGCAATCGAAGTGGCAAACGAAGTTCCAACTGTGACCACCATCGCCGCAAAAAACAAAAAACTTGGCGCAGAAGTAATAAAAATTTTAAACAACAATCACTTCCGTGCCAGCTACTGTGCCGATCCGCGCAGTGCAGAAATTTGCGGCATCGTCAAAAATATTATTGCGATTGGTTGCGGAATTGCTGATGGGCTTGGCCTTGGAGTCAATGCCAAAGCAGCTTTGGTGATGAAAGGAATTTCTGAAATTCAAACTCTGTGCAAAAAATTAGGCGCCTCGATCGACATCACAAACGCCGCGGGCTTCGGCGATATTTTTCTCACCTGCTCCTCCGAAAAATCGCGAAATAATTCGCTCGGAAAATTAATCGCTGCCGGAAAAAAACCTGAAATTGGCAAAACTTACGAAGGCGCCGCATCCGCCCACGCCATCGCCGCAATCGCTAAAAAGTTGAAATTGAAACTGGATTTGTGCGAAGGGGTGGATGAGATTTTGACAAAGAAATTTTCAGCAAAAGAAATCGAAAAACGAATCGTTGCAGCGATTTTATAATAAATTCTCATTGTCATAAAATTCTCATTGTCATGCTGAGCCTGTCGAAGCATGATTCGGGGCGCGGTATCTAGAATCATGCTTCGACAGGCTCAGCATGACAATGCAATTAAATTCCTAAAATGACCAACACCGTCCTAATCATCGACTTCGGAAGCCAAGTCACACAACTAATCGCCCGCAGAATTCGCGAGCTTGGAGTTTTTTCCGAAGTAAAAAATCCTGACATCACCTTTGATGCCATCAAGAAACTCGCGCCTTCCGCCATCATTCTTTCCGGCGGCCCTGCATCAGTTTACGAAAAAGGCGCGCCGACAATCGACAAAAAAATCTTCGAACTTGGCTTGCCGATTTTAGGAATCTGCTACGGCGAGCAACTAATCTGTCACTTGCTCGGCGGCAAAGTTGGAAAATCTTTTGAGCGCGAATTCGGCAAGGCAGAAATTAAAATTCTTTCTGATTCAATTTTATTTAAAAATGTAGGGACTGTTGCTGTCAGCGGGCTGGCACAAGGCCAGCCCCTACAATCAACCCGCGTAGGGGCGACCCTTGTGGTCGCCCGCCAATCACGAATTAGCCAAGTTTGGATGTCTCACGGCGACCACATTAGCAAAATTCCAGCCAATTTCAAAGTGATCGCCAACACAGGAAACGCGCCATTCGCCGCCATTGCCGACGAGAAGAAAAAAATCTACGGCGTGCAATTTCATCCTGAAGTTGAGCACTCGCCGCAAGGTAGGATAATACTAAGAAATTTCGTCATCAACATCGCCGGCTGCAAGCCCGACTGGAGCATGAAAAATTTCAAAAAAGATGAAATTGCTGAGATCAAAAAAATCGTCGGCAAAAAACGTGTGATCTGTGGACTCAGCGGTGGCGTGGATTCATCGGTTGTTGCGGCACTGATCAATGAAGCGATTGGCAAACAACTCACCTGCATTTTTGTTGATCACGGCTTGTTGCGCAAAGGCGAGGGCGCTCAGGTGAGGGAAGTTTTTGCTAAAAAATTTAAAACAAATCTCGTTTACGTTGATGCTTCGAAGCTCTTCCTTTCCAAGCTCAAAGGCATTTCTGATCCCGAAAAAAAACGCAAAATTATCGGCAAAACTTTCATCGAAGTTTTTGATGCGCAGGCCAAAAAAATAAAAGACGCAGACTTCCTCGCGCAAGGCACGCTCTATCCCGACGTCATTGAATCATCTCATCCAAGTGGCGGAAAAAGTCAGACGATTAAGTCACATCACAATGTCGGCGGTCTGCCGAAAAAAATGAAATTAAAACTGCTCGAGCCAGTCAGGATGCTGTTCAAAGACGAAGTGCGAGTTTTGGGGAAAGAGCTCGGATTGTCTGACGCCGTGGTCGGACGCCACCCATTTCCCGGTCCAGGTTTGGCAATTCGCATCATCGGCGCGATCACTCCAGAAAAAATAAAAACACTGCAAGAGGCAGATGCCATCTACATCGACGAAATAAAAAAAGCGGGACTCTACAACGAAATCTGGCAAGCATTTTCGGTCTTGCTCCCAATCAAAACCGTCGGCGTAATGGGCGACGGCCGCACTTACGAAAATGTTTTAGCCTTACGCGCAGTAACTTCCGTCGATGGCATGACGGCAGACGTCTACCGCTTCGATCCCGAATTTTTATGCAATGTCACCAGCCGCCTCATCAACGAAGTGCGCGGCATTAACCGCGTGGTTTACGATTTCACCTCCAAGCCACCGGGAACGATTGAGTGGGAGTAGTAGGGGCGCAACAACATGTCATGCTCAGCATGACATTGCAGAAGTGGTCGTAAGTTTTTGAATCACTTAATTTTTAAACAAAATTTTGCACAAAAATTATGTGCATGATTTTTTTACTAACTTTATTTCAAGCTCGTCATGTCAGTAAATGCATGGCGATGGAGTGTTTTTAATTTTCAATTTTTTAAATATGGCCAACATAAAAGATCTAGAAAAATTCGCGCATGAATTAGCTAACAGAGTTACTGACAGAAGAAGTTTGGATGGCGCAGATCGAATTACCGATCCTCGTGCACCAGATTACCAAACGGCAATTGCAGCCTCTTTAGAAAGAGACGCTCCTAAGCAAAAAGTATCCTCGCCAGAAGGCTCACAACTAGCATCGCAAACCAGAGTAACTGAGCGCTAAAACTAAATTCTAAATTACGAATTCATCGCATTTGTAACGTTTTTCTTGCACGCTTTCTCTTCGATTTTTCATTTAAAAAACCATGCCAAATTTCCAACTTCCTTACTTCGATCCAATTTCTTCTGACAAAAAAATTCTCTACAAAAACGCGCGGATTATTGATCCGAAGTCAGGCTACGACCAGTTTGGCGAGTTGTTAACGATTGGAAATAAAATCGCGGATTTTGGTTCGAAGCTCGATGCAGCTGATGCAGAAATTATTGATTGCGGCGGAAATATTTTGGCACCGGGATTGATCGACATCCAAGTTCACTTTCGTTATCCGGGGCAAACTCACAAAGAAGACCTAACCTCGGGAAGCATGTCAGCTGTGGCTGGAGGCGTGACGACGGTTGTTTGTCAGCCCAACACTTCGCCGACGATTGACTCAGCCGAAGTTCTAAACGACATCCACGAAACCGCGCGGCGCATGGCTCACTGCAATATTTTGGCTTACGCTTGCGTCACAAAAAATATGAAAGGCGAAGAGCTGGCAGATTTACCAGCACTGAAAAATGCTGGGGCTGTAGGCTTCACCGATGATGGCCTTCCGGTAATGAACGCGCAATTAATGCGCCGCGCTTTCGAAAATTCACGCGATCTCGGCGTCGTGATTGCGCAACATGCGGAGGATTTAAATCTCACAAACAAAGGTTGCATCAATGAAGGCGAAGTGTCGCGAAAGCTTGGGGTGCGCGGGATTCCAAACATTTCCGAATCGGTAATTGTTGAACGCGATTTAGCAATTTTGGAGGCAGTCGGCGGACGTTACCACTTGCTTCACGTTTCAACTCGCGAAGCTCTTGATGTCATTAAACGCGCGAAGGACAAGGGTTTGCAGGCGACAGTCGAAGTTTGTCCGCATCATTTTTTACTCACCGACGAGCAAATTTTGAAGTCAGGAACTAACGCCAAAATGAATCCGCCACTGCGCTCAGAAAAAGACCGCGCCGCCCTCATTGAAGGTCTGCGCAGCGGATTAATCGATGCCATTTCCACCGACCACGCTCCTCACGACGTCGCCTCAAAAGAAAAAAATTTGCAGGAAGCAAGCTTCGGAATCGTTGGCGTCGAAACCATGCTGCCATTGAGCCTAATGCTCTACCACCAAAAAATTTTATCGCTGAAAGATTTGCTGGCGAAGATGACTTGCAACGCCGCAAAAATAATTAATTTCGACGGCGGAGAAATTAAAAAAGGCGCGCGCGCAGATCTGACGCTGATCGATCTCAATCACGAATGGGTGATCGATCCACAAAAATTTTACAGCAAATCCAAAAATTCTCCATTTGGCGGCTTTGAGGTGAAGGGTCGCGCGACTATGACTGTCGTGGGTGGGAAGGTTGTGTTTAAAATTTAAAATTAAATTTCGCGTATCTTGCTGCAGGACGAGGTTTGTAACCCCGTCCTCACGTTCATTTCCCTCGGCAGTTTTGTTTTTGCTTTGAACTGAACATGTGGAATGGGTTACAAACCCATTCCAGCGTTAAGGAACTTGTTCAGTGTCATGCTGAGCCTGTCGAAGCATGATTCAAGCCACAACGCCCAGAATCATGCTTCGACAGGCTCAGCATGACAACGAATTTTAATCAGTTTCCTCAAAATGATCCCCAAAATCCTAATCATCGCCGGCTCCGATCCCTCTGGTGGCGCGGGAATTCAGGCGGATCTCAAAACAGCAGCAGCGCACAAAACTTACGCCGCAGCAGCAATCACCTGCCTCACCGCCCAAAATACGCAAAAAGTTTTCGCGATTCACAATTCACCAATCCCATTTTTACGCCAACAACTCGAAGCTGTTTTGGACGACATTAAATTCGACGCCGTAAAAATTGGAATGCTGGGCACAGCTGAAATCATTGGTTGCGTCGCTGACATCCTCGCCAAAAAAGCCAAAAAAATTCCACTGATTCTGGACACGGTAATGGTCGCGACTTCCGGCGATTTACTCCTCGAAAAAAAAGCGGTCAGTGCCTTAAAAATAAAATTAATCGCCGGCGCTTTTCTCGTCACACCCAACATTGACGAAGCTGAAATTCTCGCCGAAATAAAAATAAAAAACCTCGCCGACATCAAGCGCGCCGCCACTAAAATCAAAGCTCTCGGCGCTAAAAATATTTTAATAAAAGGCGGCCATTTAAATTTCCCCGACAAAAAAATCCGCAGCATTTTGCTCGACGAAAAAAATAATTTTCACCTAATCACCAACAAAAAAATCGGAATCAAAAACATCCACGGAACCGGCTGCACTCTGGCTTCCGCGATTGCCTGCAATGTTGCAAAAAAAATGAATTTGGTGGATGCAGTGCGAAAAGCCAACGCCTACGTGGCTCGCGGGGTCGCGAAGAATTTGAAAGTGGGGAAGGGGAGTTTGGTGCTGGGATTTAATGCGTAGGAGTAGAGGACTGTTGCAGGACGGGGTTTGTAACCCTGTCCTCACGTTCAGTTAAAATTTTAATCTTACATGAATATGTGGAATGGGTTACAAACCCATTCCAGCGCTAGTTCGGATGATTTTCTTGCCGCGAGCTCGGAGCTCTTCAAAAACACTGCGAGCTCGGAGCTCTTCAAAAACACTTCCCCCGCCTCCCGTAAATCACCCTTCCGCCGCTACGCGTCTCCCTCCCTCTTTTTCAAAGAGGGTTTTGGCCCGTCTTAACCTCCTTTGAAAAAGGAGGTGGCGCGCAGCGCCGGAGGATTTTCTCGTCGCGAGTTCAGAGCTCTTCAAAAACACTGCGAGCTCGGAGCTCTTCAAAAACACTTCCCCCGCCTCCCGTAAATCACCCTTCCGCCGCTACGCGTCTCCCTCCCTCTTT
>CAINKA010000122.1 GCA_903849835.1 uncultured Alphaproteobacteria bacterium | reverse complement strand
CTTGTCGAAGCATGATTCGTGGCACAACGCCTAAAATCATGCTTCGACAAGCTCAGCATGACATTGAGACAATCAAAATATTAAAATTATGACCTTCTTTACCTCGAACCTCCAAAGCTCCGATCCACTAATCGCAAAATCAATTGCGAAAGAACTTGATCGTCAAAAATATCAAATCGAATTGATCGCTTCGGAAAATATTGTGAGTCGTGCGGTGCTTGAGGCGCAAGGCTCGGTCTTCACCAACAAATATGCGGAAGGCTATCCCACAAAGCGTTATTACGGCGGTTGCGAATTTTCTGACGAAATCGAATCGGCAGCAATCGAAAGAATCTGCAAAATTTTCGACGCGAAATTTGCGAATGTTCAACCTCACTCCGGCGCAAGCGCAAACCTAGCAGTTTACCTCGCACTGCTTCAACCCGGCGATACAATTCTCGGCATGTCTCTCGCGGCTGGCGGGCATTTAACTCATGGCGCGCAACGCACAATTTCCGGCATGTGGCTAAAATCCGTGCAATATGGAATTCGTTTGGAAGATGGTTTGATCGACTACGAGCAGGCTGAACAACTGGCTCGCGAGCAGAAACCAAAATTAATCGTCGCCGGAATTTCTTCTTATCCGCGCATCGTTGATTGGGCACGATTCAGAAAAATTGCTGACGAAGTTGGTGCGCTTTTAATGGTCGACATGGCTCACATCGCGGGTTTGGTGGCTGCTGGAATTTATCCATCGCCAGTCGGAATCGCTGACATCGTAACTTCCACAACTCACAAAACTTTGCGCGGACCGCGTGGTGGCATCATCCTAACCAACAACGAAGAGTTGGCGAAAAAAATTAATTCCGCAGTTTTTCCCGGATTGCAGGGCGGACCATTGATGCATGTGATCGCTGCCAAAGCGGTTTCATTCGGCGAAGTTCTTCGTCCGGAATTTAAAATTTACGCGAAGCAAGTCGTTGCAAATGCAAAAATTTTAGCAGCAGTTTTAATCAAGCGCGGGTTAAAAATTACAACTGGCGGCACTGATTGCCACCTGATGGTCGTTGATCTCACGCCACTTGAAACTCTCACCGGAAAAGAAGCGGAAAAAGTTTTGGAACGCGCTGGACTCACTTGCAACAAGAACGCGATTCCAAATGATCCGAGAAGTCCATTCGTAACTTCCGGACTTCGTTTCGGCACCGCAGCCGGCACCACTCGTGGCTTCAAAGAAAAAGAATTCGAAAAAATCGGCAACATGATCGCCGATATTCTCGAGGGCTTCGTCAAAAATGGCGAAGAAGGAAATCGCGCGTTCGAAGAAAAAACCAAAGTGGAAGTCAGAAAAATCTGCGAAGAATTTCCAATTTATTAACAAAAAGTCGTAAGTCACTCCGAGCTCGGTTTGACTTACGACTAAAAAATTTTCTCCCATGCCAAAATTAAAATTAGTAACCTCAAAATTTTCCCCTTACGGCCATCGAGTTGAAATGGTTTTGATCGAAAAAAATATTCCCTACGAAAAAAAAGAAATCGATTTGGGAGCAAAGCCTGACTGGTTTGCGAAAGATTCTCCTCTCGCAAAAGTTCCGCTGCTTTACGTTGACGACAAGCCCTTGTTTGAGTCGCTAGCCATTTGCGAATTTCTTGAAGAAAATTTTCCGAACAACGCTCTGCACTCGAAAGATTCTTACACCAAAGCTTGGCATCGTGGCTGGATGGAATTTAGCAACGGAATTTTGGCTGAAACTTTTGGTATGATGTTCGCTCAAAATCAGGAACAGCTCGACATCAAGAAAGCCGCGACTTCCGCAAAGCTCGCGACGCTAGAAAAACACATGAAATTTCATCCCTATTTCGACGGAGAACTTTTTTGTTTGGTTGATCTCTGCTTGGCCACGGCATTCAAACCGCTCATCTTCATCGATTCTAAATTCACTTTAGAAATTTTCGATCTCTACAAAAACGTTGCGATTTATGCCGAAGGCGTAGTTACTCGCGGCTCTTTGCACAAAGCACTTCCATCGGATTACGAAGAAATTTTTAAATCCTTCCTCGAAAGAAAAAAATCTCATTTATTGACGATGAGTTTTAGCATGTAGTCAGTTTCAAAAATTCAAAATCTCGCAATCATATCTCGAGCAAGACAGGGTTTGTAACCCCGTCTTAATGTTCAGTTCAAACTTCAAAATTACGTGAACATGTGGACGGGGTTACAAACCTCGTCCAGCGCTAGATATTCTAAAATTAAAATAATGTCCCCCCTCCCCCAACTACGCATCAAACGCCACAGCGAACTTCGTATCGTCAAAGGCAATCCTTGGATTTTTTCTAACGAAATCGAAAATTTTTCGGCGGTAAAAAATTTAGAAAAAGGCTCATTGGTTGAAGTTATAATCAACAAAGATGACTCCTTTGCCCTAGCCTATTTCAACCCGCACAGCTTGATCGCAGCGCGAATTCTATCTCACAATTTAAATCAGAAAATTGACGAGAATTTTTTTGTTGAAAAAATTTTAGCGGCGAAAAATTTGCGCGAAAAATTTTTTGAAAAACCATTTTACCGCCTGATTCATTCCGAAGCTGACTTTCTTCCGGGACTTGTGATTGACCGCTTTGGCGATGTTTTTTCTTGCCAAATTTCTACCGCCGGAATGGAAAGGCTTTCCGAATTTTTAATTGCCGCACTCGAAAAAATTTTTCCAAATTGCGCAATTATTTTTCGTAATGACGTCGAGGTCAGAAAGTTTGAAGGCTTGGAGCTCTACGTCAAAACCGTGCGCGGTGAAATTGCTGACGAAATTGAAATCGAAGAAAATGGCGTGAAATTTTTGATCAATGTTGCGAGCGGACAAAAAACTGGCTGGTTCTTCGATCAAAGAAAAAATCGCGAATTTATTGGCTCGATTGCCAAAGATTGCGACGTGCTCGACGCCTTTTGTTACCTAGGCGGATTCGGTTTGAATGCGTTAAAAAATGGTGCGAAATCGGTGGTGTTTGTGGATGGTTCGGAAGAATTAACGAACACCCTTCGACAAGCTCAGGGTGACTCGGAGAAAGTTGAGATCATCAACTCAAAAATTTTCGATTTATTCGAAAATCCTGAATTCCAAAAAAGGCAATTCGACATTGTCGTGCTTGATCCACCAGCTTTCGTAAAATCCAAAAAAGATTTCTTTGTCGGCTTGAAAGGCTACGAAAAATTGATCAAACTTTCGGCAAATTTAGTAAAGAAAAACGGCATTTTATTTTTAGCATCTTGCTCGCACAACGCCACTTTGTCAGACCTGATCGGAGCAGCAAATGACGGCTTCCGCAAAGTTGGCCGCAAAGCAAAATTAATCCGAACTTTCGGCGCTGACATCGATCACCCAACTCATCCCGCTTTGAAGGAGAGTGAATATTTGAAATCGCTGACTTTCTTTGTGGAGTAAAAACTGCTCTATCAAACGCGATGTCATGCTGAGCTTGTCGAAGCATGATTCGTGGCACGGTGCCCAGAATCATGCTTCG
>CAINKA010000121.1 GCA_903849835.1 uncultured Alphaproteobacteria bacterium | reverse complement strand
TCAATGTCATGCTGAGCTTGTCGAAGCATGATTCGTGGTACCGTGCTCAGAATCATGCTTCGACAAGCTCAGCATGACATTACATTTTCGATTGAAGCCGCAAGTGCCGCAAGCCGTGCAACCACTGAATAAACTTCAGCAATTTCATTTTTTTCTAATCCGAGTTCCAACTGATTTTCACTCAGATTTTTCAGATCAAAAAAACTTGCGCCCGCAGCATTTAAACTAATTTTTTCGTCGCGATTTTCATTGACGCGGAAGAGGTTCCCAACCACTTGGCCATTGATCATGTAGATCATCGGCTCGGCGATTTTTCCGTCAATTTTGTCGATGGTCTTGATGCCCTCTTGAATGATCACGCGCGTATTTTGCACCGAGCCTTTAAGCACGCTCATTTTGTTGCGCTCTTTTTTGTTGATGTCCAAAACTTCTTGTCCCGAAAAAACCGGCCAGACCCCGATTCCGTAGGTTCCACTGTCAGCTTTGACGTAGCAATAAGGTTCATCAGCAATGCCATATTCCTGATATTTTTTGCGCAAGTTTTCGAGCAATTCGTCAACTTTTTTTGCCAGCGGTTCGAGACCTTTGCGCTCTTTAAAATCAACCTCTTCGCAAGTTGAATGCATCGAGGAAATCAGCCAAGAATCGATCTCCAAAATCTTGGCCAATTCTTGCGCGAGTTGGTTGTAAATATCGAAGTGATGTGATTTGCGACGTCGGTGCCAGCCCAGATCTGGCGAGGGTGTAATCGGTGTCGCACAATTTTTAAAAATTTCCGGAATGCCGTCACTGAGATCATTATTCAGCAAAATTACGTCAGCCTCAAAACCATCAATCGTCAAAATTTTTTCAGATTTTTTCGTCAGCGGATGAAGCGTCAAAGAGTGGCCATTCTCTAAGTCGATCACAGTTTTTTCTTTGATCTCCGCAATCAGCGTTCCAACCAAAACCTCTTTTTCTGCGCCAAGAATTTCCTGCAAATTTCGAACATTTTCGAGGTAGCGCAAATTGCGCGTGTGATTTTCGGGAATGATTAAAATTTTTTTCGCGCCCGAAAAACTCGCCGAAAAAAAATCATCAGAAATTTTTTTCGCATCTATTCTTGAATCAGCAGAAAGGTTGTTGAAGCCAGCAGGGAAGCAGTTGGTATCGATCGGCGCAATTTTGAAACCAGAGTGACGCAAATCGATCGAATTGTAAAAAAGCTGAGGCGCCTGCGAAAATTTTTCCGCAAAAAATTCCGAAATTTTTCGGTGATTGGCGCTGATTTTTTGGGCGAGGGTTGCGGTGAAGTCGGTCATCAGTTTGTAAAATTCTCCGCGTAAGATTTTTTCTTCAGCGTTGCGGATTTTGGTTCGAAAATTTCGTAGGCAAAATTTCTGCTTTCCGCAAATTTAATCGCGTCTTCTTTGCTTAAAAATTTGAATTGAAGTTGCGAATTTGTGTTGCTCGCTGAAATCCAGCCGACTAACGAATTTACTGATCGAACGCCACTTTCTTCCATCGGCTTCATCAGCCATTTTTTGGTATTTTTGCGGCCAGATTGCATCGCAGATTTTGCGGGTTTGTAAATTTTAAATTTCATTTGAAGTTTTTATTTTTAGTTCGGAATGGGTGCGAAATTGAAGCAAAAAAAATCAAACCGCAACCAATCCAGATTAGGTAAATAAAGGGTTTGTAGTAAGCGCGCACGGCGTAATTTTCACTTTCATCCTTATTGCCAATGACGGTGTAAATGTCGCCAAAAAAATTATGTTTGACGGAAGATTCGTTCGTGGTTTGTTCTGAGGTTGGGTAATAGCGCAGTTGCGGCGTTGTTTGTCCAATCTCTTTTCCATTTTCTAGAATTAAAAAATCGCCTTGTCTTGCGACGAAATTTTTGCCGGCGAAATATTCAATCTTTTCAAATTTTATTTCGTAATTTCCGATTTTAAACGACTCGCCTTCTTTCAAATTTATTTCCTTTACCAGCCCGAAAGATGAGGTCAGAACTAGGCCGATGATGATTAAAGAAAATCCGAGATGGGCGAGGGTCATGGGGGTAAGGCGCAAGGCGTAAGGCGCGAGTCGTAAGGTGGAAAAAATTGCTAAGAATAAAATTGTGATTTGTAAAACATTTGCAGGTTGGTGATAAAAAAATGTCAAAGAGGTGAGGGCTGCTGAGATAGCTAAAATTAGGGCGTTGCGGCGGTTAAGAATTTTTTCTTTTGCGGTTTTTTTGTTGTAATCCAGCTCGGGTGCGATCGTTAAAAAAATCAAAAATGGAATGATTAAAATGCTGAAAATTTTATTGTAATAGCTTGGTCCAATCGCGATAAATTGATCAAAAAAACTGCGAGAAAAAATTGGATAAAGAGTGCCGAGAAGCACGATGAATAAAGCGATGATGAGGAAATAATTATTCACCAAAACGCTGCCGATTTTTGACCAAAAAATTATTGGAGTTTTGTTGGAGTTATCGTTTTTTATTTTCGGCATTTTGATTCCAAGAATTAGCAAACCAGCTCCGCCGATTAGTGCGATTAACGCGATTACAAAAAATCCCCTGCTGGCATCAATAGCGAATGAATGCACGGAGGACAAGATTCCAGAGCGTGTTAGAAAAATTCCCAGCAGGCATAAAATGAAAGTTAGGATCGCTAAAAACCCAGTCCAAATTTTGAAGATTTCTTTTTTTTCCAAAAGCATTACGCAGTGAATCAGGGCGGTTGCGGCGATCCACGGCATCAGCGAAACATTTTCAACCGGATCCCAAAACCAATATCCTCCCCAACCAAGTTCGCGATAGGCCCACCAAGCGCCAAGACCAATTCCGAGCGTCAAGAATCCGTAAGAAAAAAACAGCCAATTTTTTAAATGACGCGCAAAATTTTTATCAATTTTCTCAGTTAAAAGTCCGGCAATGGCGAAAGAAAAAATCAGCGAAAATCCGATGTAACCCGTATAAAGCATTGGTGGATGCAGTGCGAGGCCGATATCTTGCAAGACGGGATTTAATCCGAGACCTTCACTCGGAGCCGGAAAAATTCGTGCGAATGGATTGGAAGTGAAGGCGGTAAAAGCAGCGAAGAGTGCGATTATTATCGATTGCGACGAGGTGATTATTATTTTTTTTACCGCATCAATTTTGGAAAAAAAATTGAAGGTAAGGGTGTAAGCAGACAAGATGGAAATCAGCAACAGCATTGATCCTTCGTGATTTCCCCAGCTGCCAGAAATTTTGTAAATTAGCGGTTTTAAATGGTGTGAATTTTGGTAAACATTGGTGACGGAATAATCCGAAATCACGAAAGAAAAAATCAAACAAATCTGCGCCAAAACCGCCGCCAAAAAAATTCCGCAAGTGAGTGCGAAGGAGATTTTTTGCAGCTCAACAAGTGAAGTTTTTTTGTAAAAAATAAAATTAAAAATCGGCAAGAAAATACTGGCGGAGAAGGTGAGGAGGAGGAGTGCGAAGCCGAGGGTGGGGGACATTAGCTAACGTTTTTCCGTGCGGCATAAGCAAAATATAAAAAATATTTTTGCCAAGATTCGTCGGTAGATTTGAATTGATTTTCTCCAATAAAAAAATCGCACAAAGTTTCTCGTATCATCAAAATTTCTCGAAGTCGTTTGCGATTTTTTTTATCTTCAACCGTGAGGTAAATCAGCTCCAATGCTCGATGAAATGCTCTGAGGTATTGCTGCTGTTCGCCTTTGTTTTTCCAGCTAATGGCACGACTAACCTCGCTGCCAATATTGCCCAATTGTTCCATTAAGCTGAAGCTAAACCAGCGTCCTTGTGCGAGTTCTTCGTGTTGAAATTCAGTGTCATGCTGAGCTTGTCGAAGCGTGATTGGAGCCTCGGATTCTAAATCACCCTTCGACAGGCTCAGGGTGACATCGCATGTGTTTGGAGTAATTTCTGCGACGATTTTCATATTCTCTCCGCAATAAATCCCTTCACCAAATCCAAATTATTCTCGATCACTTCGAATTTTTCTTTCGCTTTCATCAGGCCTTTTAGGAAGCTGGGTAAGGTTGGTTTGGGAGCGCCGGCAGCAATCACGGCATCGGGGAATTTTGCTGGATGTGCGGTTGCTAAAGTGACAACAAATTCTCCGTCATAATTTTTGCTGGCGATAAATTCTCGTGAAGCATGAACTCCGATGGCACTGTGTGGGTCAAGGGTTTCGCCGGTTTTTTCAAAAAGTTCTTTGATGATTTTCTTTGTTGCATCATCATCGACCGAATAAGATTCGAAATTTTGTTGGATATTTTTTAAAACTTCTTCGTCGATTTTTAGCGATCCACTTCTTTCAAATTCCAGCATTAATTCTGGAAGTTTTGCTTCTAATTTTTTCTCCTTGTGAGTATCAAAAAGCAATCTTTCGAAATTGCTTGAGACTTGGATATTCATGCTTGGAGAGATGGTATCGATCAAATCTTTTCTGCTGTAGTCATTGTGATTTAAAAAGCGTGTGAGGATGTCGTTTGAATTTGTGGCGATGATTAATTTGCGAATATTTAAGCCCATTTTTTTTGCTAAAAATCCGGCGTAAATATCGCCGAAATTTCCGGTTGGAACTGAAAATGAAATTGGATTTTTTTCGTCAGTTCCAAGTCGCAATGCGGCGTAAAAATAATAAACGATTTGCGCCATGATGCGGGCAAAATTTATGGAATTTACTGCGACCATTTTTTTGCCATTTAAAAAATCTTGGGTAGCGAACATTTTTTTTACCATCGCTTGGCAATCATCGAAATTCCCAGTGATGGCAATGTTGAAGACGTTTTTTGCGAGGACACTCGTCATCTGCTTTCTTTGAACTTCTGAAACTTTATTTTGTGGATGAAGAATAAAAATCTGCGCATTTTTGCAAGACATGCAGCCCTGAATTGCAGCTGATCCAGTGTCGCCGGAAGTAGCGCCGATAATTACAATTTTTTCGTCACGTTTTGCTAAAAAATAATCGAGCAAATTTCCTAAAAATTGCAGCGCGAAATCTTTGAAAGCTAAAGTTGGTCCGTGAAAAAGTTCGAGAAGAAATTCGTTGTGACTCAGTTGTTTTAAGGGCGCGATGGCTGGGTGAGAAAATTTTTTGTAAGATTTTTCGATGATTTTTTTGTAAGAATCCGAATCGATTTCTGAGTCGATAAAATATTTTGTGACCTCAAAAAATAATTCTTCGTAGGACATTTTTTTCATCCGAGAAAGATCTTTCTCGCTGAATTTTGGTAAAAAATCTGGAACGTAAAGTCCGCCGTCAGAAGCGAGCCCCTGAAAAACCACTTCCTCAAAAGATAGGCTGGGAGCGGCTAGGCGAGTCGAGGTAAATTTCATTGGTAAATTTGTGAGGAAATTTTTAAGTTGAAAAATATCCAATTTTTCTAAGTAAACCAATCAACAAGTCAATGTCAGCGCAAGCAATTAAAGATTCGGCAAGGCCGGATTATCTCTATCGCAGCGGTGTCGGAATAATGCTCATCAACAAGGAAAAAAACATTTTTGTTGGCAAGAGAATCGACAATAATTCTGATGCTTGGCAAATGCCGCAAGGTGGTTTGGATGCTGGCGAAAAAGAGGATGATGCGATGTTTCGCGAGCTCAAAGAAGAGACTGGAATTGCTAATTCGGGAATCAAAATTCTGCAAAAAAGTCGCGAACATTTTTACTATAATTTCCCCTATAATTTGCAGAAAAAATTTTGGGGCGGGAAATATTTGGGACAAAAACAAAGATGGTATTTGGCTGAGTTTGTCGGCGAAGAAAGTGAGGTTAATATTCGCACTGAGAAGCCAGAATTTTCTAGTTGGAAATGGATCGAAAAAAATGAAATCGTCAGCGTAATTGTTGGTTTTAAGCGCAAGCTTTACGAAGATGTCTTCGAAGAATTCTCGAAATTTTTAATAAAAAAATGAAGCCCGAAATAAATTTTTATCAAGTTGATGAGACAATCATCAAGTCGCTTGCGCCTTTGCTAATCAAGGTTCTGGACGAGAAGAAAAAAGCGTTGGTTTTTTGTGCCGACCAAAAACAAATCGCCGAAATCGACGCCTCTTTGTGGACTTACGGCCGTAGCAAATTCATTCCTCACGTTACGATTTCCGACAAGGATTTTAAAATGACAAGGCAGCCGATTTTAATCACCGACAAGGAAGAAAATACCAACGAAGCGGATTACTTAGTTTTTTTGTCAGAGCCGTCTGAAGCCTTTATTTCCAAGTTTTCGCGGGTTTTTTATTTTTACGAAGAAGGGAAGTTTGCAGCGAAGGTGAAGGCTAAAAATTCTTACAAGAAGGAAGGGGGGAAGTGGGTGAAGGCGGAGTAATTTTGAGTTTTAAAACTTGCTCAATGTTACCCTGATCACTCAATG
>CAINKA010000120.1 GCA_903849835.1 uncultured Alphaproteobacteria bacterium | reverse complement strand
GACCCTTGTGGTCGCCCGTGCGGGCTGGCACAAGGCCAGCCCCTACAAAATAATGGCGCTGTCTCAAATCAAGTTTTTCTAAGAAAATTTTGATTTGCGACAGCGCCATGAGGATGAAGGCTCAAAAGATGGGAGCTAAACTTACATAATAAAAACTTGATGCCCATGCTGAGACTGTCGAAGCATGATTGGGGGGACTCGGTGCCATGAATCATGCTTCGACAGGCTCAGCATGACATTGAGAATGAATTTGCTATAATAAAAAAACCTCGGCTCTGAATTTCAGAACCGAGGTTTTTATTTTTAGAGTTGAACTCGTGAGATCCAATGCAGGACTGGGTTTGTAACCCAGTCCTCATGTTCAGTTCCAAATGCTAAATTTACATGAACATTGGAGCGGGGTTACAAACCCCGTCCTGCGAAGGAGTAGTGAGAGTTCTTAGAATCCCCCCATTCCACCCATGCCGCCCATTCCACCAGGCATTCCGCCACCGTGTGAATGTCCTGCTTCTTCTTTTTTCTCGACGATCGCAGCTTCGGTCGTGATTAACAAACCAGAAACTGACGCCGCATCTTGAAGCGCGGTACGCACAACTTTAACCGGATCAACAATCCCAGCCTTAAACATGTCGCCATATTTATTGGTTTGGGCGTCGTAGCCGTAAGCAATTTGGCCTTTCGATAAAACTTCATTGGCAACAACTGCGCCGTCGAAACCAGCATTTTCAGCGATTTGACGGATTGGCGCTTGCACAACTTTTTTGATGATGTTGATGCCGACATTTTGTTCGTCATTGCCACCTTTTAATTTTTCGAGCACACGTCCGGCGTAGAGTAGAGCCGATCCTCCTCCAGCGACGATTCCTTCTTGCATTGCCGCGCGAGTGGCAGCGAGGGCATCGTCAACGCGATCTTTTCTTTCTTTCACCGCAACTTCCGTAGCACCGCCAACCTTGATGATGGCAACGCCGCCGGAAAGTTTAGCGAGTCTTTCTTGAAGTTTTTCGCGATCGTAATCCGAAGTTGTTTCTTCGATTTGCGATTTGATTGAAGCACAGCGAGCCTTTACGTCTGTTGATTTGCCTGCCCCGTCAACAATCGTAGTATTTTCTTTGTCGATGATGATGCGCTTAGCTTGGCCGAGTTGTTTCAAGGTCACAGTTTCAAGCTTCATTCCCAAATCTTCGGAAATTAATTGGCCGCCTGTGAGGCAAGAAATATCTTCCATGATTGATTTGCGACGATCGCCGAATCCTGGGGCTTTCACTGCCGCGATTTTCAAACCACCACGAAGTTTATTGACGACCAAAGCTGCAAGAGCTTCGCCTTCAACATCTTCCGCAATGATCAAAAGTGGGCGACTTGATTGCACTACAGCCTCAAGAAGTGGCACCATTGGTTGCAAATTGGAAACTTTTTTCTCGAACAAAAGAATGTAAGGATTTTCCATTTCGACGGTCATTTTTTCGCCATTGGTAATGAAGTAAGGCGAGAGGTAACCGCGATCGAAATTCATGCCTTCGACGACGTTGACTTCGAATTCCAAACCTTTGGCTTCTTCAACCGTGATCGGAGAATCCGGCCCAACTTTTTGCACCGCTTCTGCTATTTTATTTCCAATTTCAGAATCACCATTGGCAGAAATTGTCGCAACTTGCGCGATCTCAGCTTGGTTGATTACTTTTTTGCTCATCTTGCCGAGCTCTTTCACCACTGCTTCCACAGCCAAATCAATTCCACGTTTCAAATCCATCGGATTGATTCCCGCAGCAACTGATTTCACACCTTCGCGCACAATTGCTTGAGCTAGAACAGTGGCAGTCGTGGTTCCATCGCCAGCGACATCGTTGGTTTTGGAAGCAACTTCTTTGATCATTTGTGCGCCGAGATTTTGGAATTTATCCGCAAGCTCGATTTCTTTTGCGACAGTAACACCGTCTTTGGTGATGCGCGGAGCACCGAAAGATTTTTCAATCACGACATTACGACCTTTGGGCCCGAGCGTGATTTTCACTGCATCGGCAATGATGTTTACACCTTCGACGATTTTTGTGCGGGCGTCGACTCCGAATAGAATTTCTTTTGCTGACATTTTTTTCTCCGAAAAAAATTATTATTAAATAACCCCTCCCTCCCCTTTCCAAGGGGATGTCACGCATCCGCTTGCTAACGCAAGCTACGCGATGACTTCTTCGTAACAGAAGCTACGAGTTTGTGAGGATTTTGAATTACTTCGATTCGATCACTGCGAGAATATCCGACTCCTTCATGATGACGAGTTCCTTGCCATCAACCTTGACTTCCGTGCCGCCCCATTTTGCAAAGAGAACGCGGTCGCCTTTTTTTACATCAAGTGCGATGCGTTTTCCGTGATCGTCACGTAAGCCTTCGCCAACAGCAACAACCTTGCCTTCAGCTGGTTTTTCTTTCGCAGTATCAGGGATAATAATTCCGCCAGCAGTTTTGCTTTCGGCCTCGACGCGCTCAACAAGAACGCGGTCATGCAAAGGTCTAACTTTCATGTTTAGTTTTGATTTTAAAGTTTAAGGGAAATGAAAAATTGAAGTGAGCGTGATTTAGGGATGATTGGAGTTTTGACAAGAGCTGTGAAAAAATTACATCAGCAACTCATCCAACTTCCCCGCCGCATCAAGCGCGTAGAGATCGTCACAACCGCCAACATGAAAATCGCCGATAAAAATTTGTGGCACCGTCATACGGCCGCCGGATTTTTTTATCATTTCATTTTTAATTTTTTCGTCAGTGATTTTGATTTCGGTGAAGAGTTTTTTCTTGCGCTGCAAAAGCGATTTGGCTTTCACGCAATAAGGGCACGGGTCTTTGCTGTAGATTAAAATTTCGGTCATAAATTTTTTAAAATGGACCACCAGTGCCATTGCTTTTTATCACCCCTTGCTGCTCTGGACGCGCATAGTAAGAGGTTGGAGGAACGTAATATTGATCGGCATCGTAGTAAGGATATTCGCTGGTTGGCGGAATGGCGTAAGGGTTTGAATAAAATCTCGAACCCGGTGGCGGTTGTTGCGGCGCGTAGTATGGCTGTTGCTGTGGAGGATAGTAGTAAGGCTGTTGCTGCGGCGCGTAACCTTGCGGCGGATATGCTGGCTGGCGGTAGTAATAATCGGGAGCAACTCGAGCTGGCCCTTCTGGATTTTGGCGATATTTTTTTGCCGGAGAATTTCCTTCATCAAATCCGGGACGATCATAGAGATATGGATCTTCACTCGAACAAGAAATTGCAAAAAATAAAATTCCAGCAACAAGCGGACTCAGAAGAGTTTTTTGCGCAAAAAAATTATACTTTGTGAGATGTTGAAACCGAAACATTAAAACTGATTATTTCGTATTTGGACCAGGGCCCCCATGAGTGTCATCAGTTGGGATAGTCTGATAATTTGTCGGCGGAATGTAGTAATGATCCGAGTCGTAATAGGGGTAATAATTTTTTGGTGGAGTTGCATATGGGTTTTGATATGCCCCAGAATATGGCTGATTGTAAGGCGAATATTGCGATGGATTTCGAGCGGGTGGAGCATTGTAGTAACCGTTCTGCGGAGTGAATCCGCTCTTGTCATAATAATAAGTTTGCTCGCTCTTTTTACAAGAGACGATAGAACAAAAAATCATCGCAAAAAAAATAATAAAACTGCGATTGCGATTTTTTTTGATCATTTTTTTGGAGTTATTTTTTGGTTAAAATATCTACGCTTAAACTGCAAAAGCAATCTGTAAGGACGCGATTATGAAACAAAATTACGATAAAAAATTTATCTCTTACGCACTCAATCTGACCAAAAAAAATCTTGGCAAAACCGCGCCAAATCCGGTTGTGGGATGTGTGATCGTTAAAAACGGAGAAATAATTTCAACTGGAGTTACGGCAGAAAATGGTCGCCCTCACGCTGAAAAAATTGCAATTGAAAAAGTTGCGGACAAAAAAATTTTTGACGGAGCAACTCTTTACGTAACGCTCGAGCCCTGCTCTCACTTCGGTCAAACACCTCCTTGCGTCGATGAAATTATAAAAAATAAATTCGAAAAAGTTGTGATCGCAACACAAGACCCAGACGAAAGAGTCAATGGCGAAGGAATTAAAAAACTTCGCCAAGCCGGAATTGACGTGGTTTGCGGCGTTTTTGAAAAAGAAGCACAGGAAATTAATCGCGGATTTTTTAAAGCGAAAAAAACTGGACTTCCTTTTGTCACACTAAAACTCGCAACAAGTTTAGACGGAAAAATCGCCACAAAAAATTTTGACAGCAAATGGATAACTTCAGAAAAAGCGCGCCAATTTTCTCATCACCTTCGCGCAATTAATGACGCGATTTTAGTGGGTGCAAACACGATTCGAAAAGATGATCCGACGCTTGATTGTCGCATTGCGGGGCTGGAATCTTTCTCGCCAAAAAGAGTGATTCTTTCAAGCAATTTAGATTTCGATTCTGGTCTCAGAATTTTTCAAACTGCCGACAGAATTCCGACGATTATTTTAACGCCGGTAGGGACCAACCAATGTGTCGGCCCAAAACCAACAAACATCAAAATACTCCCATTCACCAACTTAAAAAGCGCATTACAAAAACTCTGCGCTAGCGGCATAAATTCCCTCCTCATCGAGGGTGGTCAAAAAACTGCAACGGGATTTTTACAAGAAAATTTAGTCGATGAATTAGTGTGGATTCGCAATAAAAAAATTATTGGAAATGATGGGATCTCAGCAATTGGTGAAATGAATTTTTCAAAAATTTCCGAGGTTTTGAACAGCTTCTCAAGGCAGGAAATTAGAGAGACGGACGAGGATTTAATAGAAATTTATAAACTTTAATTGTTTCGCTGCACATTTTTTCGTTCGAGAAATTTTCTTCGATATTTTTGCGAGCCGCAATTCCCATTTCATCCGCTTCTGATTTCGACATGCTGAGAGTTTTGTCGATTAATTGCGCAAATTTTTCTGCATCGCCGACATCAACTAAAAATCCGGTTTTACCTTCGATTACAGTTTCGAGCGAGCCTCCAATTTTTGTGGCGACGATGATTTTGCTCGATGCTTGCGCTTCGATTGAAATGCGTCCGAAGGCTTCGGGACGGATACTTGGACATACCGCCAAATGTGACACGGCATAGGCTGCGGGCATATCTTTGCAAAGACCAACAATTTTTATTTTGCCGGCCAAATTTTCTTTCACGATTTTATTTTCGATTTTTTTGCGGAATTTTTTATGCCCGTGATCAGAGCCGACCATCACACAAAAAAAATCATTTTGCACTTTCGTCAGAGCATCGATCAAAAACTCGTGACCCTTCCAAGACGTGAATCTAGCGGGCATGAGAATAATTTTTTTATCTTCCGGCAAATTCCATTTTTTACTCAAATCGATGATACGATTTTTTGAAACTTTGGAATAATTAAAATATCCCAAGTCAGCTCCGCGCTGGATCACGCTAACTTTCTCCAAAAAATTTCCGCAGATTTCTTGATAATTTTCAGCGAGATATTTTTTGATGAAATTGGAAACCACGATGATTGCATCAGCCTTGAGCATCATGGCATTGTAGATTTTTTTCAGCGGAAAAACTTTCCATTTGAACAAATTTAACGAGTAAGTTCCGTGAATAGTTGAAACCAATTTTGTTCCGGTTTTTTTGCAAGCGAAATACGCGCTCCACATTGGCGCTCTTGATCTCACATGAACGAGATCAACCTGATTTTCTTGAATAATTTTTACAATTTTTTTGATATTTAAAAAAATTATCAGCGGATTTTTACTGTGAACCGAAAGCGGAAAATGTTTTATTCCAGCCTCTTTCAGCTGATAAACCAACACCCCTCCTTTTGAGATCACGATTGGTTCGAAGTCATTTTTTTTCAAAGCCTTTACCACGTCGATCACGCCTCTTTCCACACCGCCACTTTCAAGCGCAGGAATGATTTGCATCACTACCGGTTTTTTATTTTGAAAATTTTCCATTTTTTTAATTTTTTAGGACTTACCCAAAGCCGCTTTTGCAAGGTAGGCTTTGCGTG
The DNA here is from genome assembly GCA_903849835.1 of uncultured Alphaproteobacteria bacterium. Classification (GTDB taxonomy): domain Bacteria; phylum Pseudomonadota; class Alphaproteobacteria; order Rickettsiales; family UBA1997; genus UBA2645. The sequence continues at coordinate 10,707 of CAINKA010000120.1, read as the reverse complement.
AGTCTTATGTCAGAATCGTTTCTTCTCTCTTAGGGCCAGTTGAGATAATCACGGCTTTCACGCCACATAATTCCTCAATCCTCGCGATATATTTTTGAGCTTTTTGTGGCAAGGCCTCGATTGATTTTGCACCAACTGTGCTTTGTTGCCAGCCGTCAATTTCTTCGTAAACTGGTTCAATTTTTTCCCAGAGATGATTGGCTTGAGGCATGTAATCATAAGCCTTTCCAGCAATTTTATAACCGATGCAAATTTTAATTTTTTCCAATTTATCCAGCACATCAAGCTTGGTGAGTGCAATTTCTTTCACCGAAGAAAGTTGGATTGCTTGACGAACCAAAACCGCGTCAAACCAGCCACAGCGACGATCGCGACCAGTCACTGTTCCAACTTCATTTCCCTCAATTCGCAAAAATTTTCCGATTTCATCATTCAGCTCAGTTGGGAATGGACCAGCGCCAACACGAGTTGTATAGGCCTTCAAAATGCCGATTGTTTTGTGTAAATCAGCAACTCCCAAACAAGATCCAAGAGCAATTTGGCCGGCCATTGTGTTACTAGATGTGACAAATGGGAATGTGCCGTAAGACACGTCCAACAAAGCTCCTTGAGCTCCTTCGAACATCACGTTTTCGCAGGAAGATAATTTTTTTGCGATTTCAAAAGCGGGCTTTGCATAAGCAAGCAAGCGATCACGAATCGGATTTAATTCCTCGATAATTTTTTCAATCACCACAATTTCCGCGCCCAAACTTTTGCGCAAAAGATTGTGGTAAAATAACAAATTTTCTAAACGTTCGCGCAGAATTTTTTCATCCATCAAGTCACAGATTCTAAGCGCGCGACGACCGGCTTTGTCTTCGTAGGCAGGACCAATTCCGCGCCCTGTAGTGCCGATTTTTTTATCACCTTTTTTATTTTCTAAAAGTTGATCGAGCTCGCGATGAATCGACAAAATCAAGCATGCATTATCAGCGACGACAAGATTTTCTGGAGTGATTTTTATTCCTTCATTTTCGATTTTTTGAATTTCTGAGAAAAGTGCGATTGGATCAACAACGACACCACTTCCAATTACTGAAAATTTTCCGCGAATTATGCCCGAAGGAAGTAAGCTGAGTTTGTAAATTTTATCGCCAACTTTGATGGTGTGACCAGCATTGTGACCACCTTGAAAACGCACCACGGCATCAAATTTATCTGCTAAAAAATCGACTATTTTCCCTTTTCCTTCGTCGCCCCATTGCAGGCCGATTATGGCTGTATTGCTGTTCATCTTACTATTTTTTAATTTTATTTTTTGGCTTAGGTGAGCTTGGTTTTGTTTTGCTTTTTATCGTGAAATATTTGCTGCAATACGGACAAATTACGTAATCATTTTTTCCCATGTTAAGATAAACCAGAGGATGTCCGAGAGTTGTGCTGCCACCATTGCATGAGATTTTTTTGGAATTGACATGCAGGGTTTCGAGCGGACTAATTTGCGGATTCATTTTGGAAATTGGAGATTGAAAATTTTTGTTTGATCATGCAAAAACCAAACAGAGCAAAACCGCGCCAACCTAATCCCCCAATCCAAGTTTTTCAACAAGCAAATCCAAATGAAAAAAATTATTTTTACGATATTTTTTGCTGTCAGTTTTTTGCAAACAAGCCTCGCTTATTCCGCTGCCAGCGACTGGCATGAAAATCAAAGCAAGGGCGCGCAGACTAGACTTGTCGCCAGTTTTTACGAATCAGAAAACCCAACTGGCGAAAAAAAACTAATCGCTGGAGTTCACTTCAAAATAAAATCTGGCTGGAAAATTTATGGACACGGATCTGACAGCATCGGCCTACCTCCAACTTTCGATTTCACCGGCTCAAAAAATTATCTAAAACATGAAATTTTTTGGCCAAAGCCAGAAACCGAAGAAGAAAAAATCGGCAAGGAATCGATCAAATATTACAGCTATAAAGACGAAGTTATTTTTCCGATTGAAATTGATTTGGCAAAAATCGGAGATCCTGTTGAACTTACTCTGAAGCTTGATTACGGACTTTGCAAAGATATCTGCATCCCGGTTAGCGAAAATTTTTCTCTCAAAATTTCCGATGTAATTGATGAGGAATCGCTGAAAGAAATTCAGAAATCTTATGGTAAAAAGATCACAAAAACAAACCTAGCAACCGACGACCAACAACCGACGACCGACGATTCAAAATCCCCAATTTTTTACGCAATATTTCTCGCAATTTTAGGCGGCGCAATTCTCAACATCATGCCCTGCGTTTTGCCAATTTTATCGATCAAATTATTATCGGTAATCGAGCATTCCAACGCTTCGATTTCTAAAATTCGTTTTGCCTTTGCATCCACTATTTTAGGCATTCTATCCTGCTTCATATTTTTTTCGTTTCTTGCGCTGGCGATAAAATTTACCGGCAATTCTTTGGGCTGGGGATTGCAATTTCAAAATCCATATTTCCTGATTTTTTTGACCGTAATTTTAATTCTTTTTATCGGCAATTTGCTTGGGGTTTTTGAACTTACTTTCGACCAATTTTTTGCAACAATTCTGAATAAAAAAATCTCCGACGGCGATAAAAAGAAAAATATTTTCGCACCAAATTTTCTTTCAGGAATATTGGCGGTTTTGCTTGCCACGCCTTGCTCTGCACCATTTCTTGGATCCGCGATTTCTTTCGCTTTAGTACAAGATTTTTTTGTGATTTTTCTGATTTTTTTCTTCATCGGAATCGGATTCGCCTCGCCATACATCGCTCTTCTCATCAAGCCGAGCTTGGTTTACCTTTTGCCAAAACCGGGAAGCTGGATGTTACAAATAAAGCAATTGATGGCCGGCTTTCTAGCGGCGACAGTGATTTGGCTGATCTACATTTTGTCGCACAATATCGGAGCGATGCCGGCATTTTTGGCTGGAATTCTCGCCGTCGCGATTCTTTTTTGCCTAAAAATTAAATCTGATTTTTTAAAATATTTTGCGATTGCGGCGATCACTGCAGCGATTTTTTCTTTTCCAATCGATTTGCAAAATCGACAAAAATCGAAAAAGGAATTTTACGATCAGCTGTGGATAAAATTCGATGAAGGTAAGATTCAAAGCTTAGTGTCCCAAGGAAGCATAGTGGTTGTCGACATCACTGCAGATTGGTGCATCACTTGCAAATTCAACAAAATTCGAGTTTTGCAAAGCGAAGAAATTATGGCGAAATTAAAAGCGGGAGACATCATCGGGATGCGCGGCGACATCACCAATCCCAACGAAGAAATCATGAATTTTCTGCACAAAAACAACCGTTTCGCAATCCCCTTCAACGCAGTCTACGGCCCCAACGCAAAAAAAGGATTACTCGCGAGCGAGCTTCTAACCAAGGGGGAGTTGGTGGGGATGATTGAGAAAGCGAGGTAAACACCAAAACTGATTCAAAAAACCGATTGATCAAATTTACAAAAAACCTCGATGTCATGCTGAGCTTGTCGAAGCATGATTCGTGGCACGGTGCCTAGAACCATGCTTCGACAAGCTCAGCATGACATCACATACAACTTAAAATTAAAAATGACCAACCTCACAACCCTCACCATCCGCCAAACCATCGACGGATTAAAAACAAAAAAATTTTCTAGCACGGAAGTCACTGCTGCTTACATCAAAAATATCGAGCAAAATCGCCGCTTGAACGCTTTCATCACCGAATCTTTTGACGTCGCTTTGGCTCAAGCAAAAAAATCCGATGAAAAAATTTCTGCTGGAACTGCGCGCGATTTGGAAGGAATTCCCCTCGGCATTAAAGATCTTTTTTGCACCAAAAATATTCGCACAACTTGCGGCTCAAAAATGCTAGCCGATTTCATTCCAACTTACGAATCCACAGTAACGCAAAAACTTCTCGACGCTGGATCTGTCACGCTAGGCAAAACAAACATGGATGAATTTGCCATGGGCTCATCCAACATCACCAGCTATTTCGGCCCAGTGATCAACCCACATAAAAAGAAAAATTCGGATGAAGATTTAGTTCCGGGAGGAAGTTCTGGAGGCTCTGCCGCCGCAGTTGCAGCCAATCTTTGCGCCGGCGCAACCGGCTCTGACACCGGGGGATCGATCAGACAGCCAGCATCTTTCACCAACATTGTCGGTGTCAAACCCACCTACGGACGCTGCTCGCGCTATGGCATGGTCGCCTTTGCCAGCTCACTTGATCAAGCCGGAATTTTTGCAAAAAATGTCTACGATGCCGCGCTTTTGCAACGCGTCATTTCTGGTTTTGATGAAAAAGATTCAACCTCGATCAATGTCGCCGTTCCACAATTTGAAAGGCTTCTCAACAGTAACATCAAAGGCAAAAAAATCGGCATTGCCAAAGAATATCACCTCGACGGAATGCCGGAAGAGATTGACGAATTATGGAATCGTGGAAAAGAAATGCTGCAAAAACGCGGTGCTGAAATTGTCGAAATTTCTCTTCCTCACACAAAATATGCACCAGCAATTTACTACGTTCTGGCCTGCGCTGAAGCCTCCTCAAACCTCGCTCGATTTGATGGAGTGCGTTACGGATTTCGTGCCGCAGGAGAAAATTTATCTTTGGAAGAAATGTACGAAAAAACTCGCGCTCAAGGTTTTGGATCCGAAGTTCAAAGAAGAATTTTAACCGGAACTTACGTGCTTTCCGCCGGCTATTTCGACGCTTACTACAAAAAAGCGCAAAGAGTTCGACGCCTTGTGGCAGAAGACTTCGCGCAGGCTTTCAAAAAAGTTGATGCGATTCTCGCACCCTCAACTCCAAACGTCGCATCTCCGATCGATCAATCAAAACAAGTCACAAAAAACGATCCAATCAAAATGTATTTGAACGACGCCTTCGCCATCCCTGCCAACATGGCCGGCCTCCCAGCGATGTCCATTCCCGCCGGCTTCGACAAAGATGGATTACCCCTCGGACTACAAATCATCTCCAAACATTTCGACGAGCAAACCATGTTTGACGTGGCTTTGGCGCTGGAGGAAGATTCTGGGATTGTGAAAAAATCATGAAAAAAATTTCAATAATTTCCCCTTGTTGCAACGAAGAGCAGATGGTCGATGAATTTTTTTTCGATCTTACAAAAATCATCGATTCAATTCCGCAATATCAGTTTGAAATCATCGTCGTAAATGATGGAAGCTCAGATGACACACTGGCGCGGCTAAAGCTTCACGCCGAAAAAAATAACAAACTTTCAATCATCGATCTCAATCGGAATTTCGGCAAAGAAATTGCGATCACGGCTGGAATAGATCATGCTTGTGGCGATGCTGCGATCGTTGTCGATTTCGATTTACAAGATCCGTTGTCACTGATTTTCGACTTCATAAAAAAATGGGAGGAAGGCTATGAGGCTGTTGTTGGCATACGCTGCGATCGTAATTCAGACGGATTTTTCAAACGCAAAACGGCAGAGCTTTTTTATTCCATCTACAATCTTTTCGCCGAAATAAAAATTCCAAAAAATGCTGGCGATTACCGCTTACTTAATCGCAAAATCATCGAGCAATTAAAAACTTTGCCAGAAAGACAACGTTTCATGAAAGGCCTATTTTCATGGGTTGGAGCCAAATGCGCCTATGTTAATTACAGCAGAAAAAAAAGGTCACATGGCACTTCAAAATTCTCAGGCTGGAGATTATGGAACTTCGCAATCGAAGGCCTCACAAGCTTCAGCACCTTGCCATTGCGGGTTTGGACCTATGTCGGATTCTTCATTTCACTCCTCTCTTTCATTTACGCCATTTTCATCATCAGCCGCGCAATAATTTTCGGAATTGATTTGCCTGGTTACAATTCACTAATCGTCGCCATTTTATTTCTCGGCGGCATTCAAATTATGGGCATCGGTATCATCGGAGAATATCTCGGAAGAACCTACGTAGAATCAAAGCGGCGGCCGATTTATCTAATTCGCCAAATAATTAAAAACTGATGGACGCAAAATCTTATCGTGAAATGTGCGATCTTGAAAAGCAGCATTGGTGGTTTGTCGCGCGTCGTTCAATTCTCGAATTTTTTGTAGAAAAAAACACCAAACCCTCAGCGCAAATTTTAGAAATCGGGGCTGGCACTGGTGGAAATTTAGAAATGCTAATGCGTCACGGAAAAGTCACTGCAATCGAGCCAAATGATTTCGCTAGAGAAAAAATTTGTGAAGAATTCGGCGAAAAAATTTCCATGATTAAAGGAAGTTTACCAAGTGAACTAGGCCTTCAGAATCAAGGCTTTGACCTAATTTGCCTATTTGATGTTTTAGAACATGTGGAGGAAGATTTAGCCTCGCTTTCTGAGTTAAAAAAATTTTTAAATCCCAACGGAAAGATCATCATCACAGTGCCAGCTTTTCAATTTTTATGGAGCTTGCATGACGAAAAACTACACCATCATCGTCGCTATAATTTGCGCAGTTTAAAAAATTTGATCAGAGCTTCTGGATTCGTGACAGAAAAAATTACTTACTTCAACTGCATTTTATTTCCGCTAGCCGCTTCGATTCGCTTACTTGAAAAAATCACAAATCGACAATCATCAGGCGAGGAATCTCATGACTTGCCACCATTCAATAAATTTTTAACCATGATTTTTTCCAGTGAAAAATTTTGGCTAAAAAAATTTAATTTTTGTTTTGGATTATCTCTGCTTTGCGTTTTGAAGAAAGATTAGAGCCTGTATTCAAGCTCATCGCACCTCACTTTTCCGTAAATTTTTGCTCTTTTTTGCGTAAAATTTCCAAAAAATCGAGGCACACTGAGTTTGAAAACAGGCTCTAAAATTTATAAAATATCAATTTTAAATCTTGCGAAACTATGGCCGGAGCAATTGAAATCGATTTTAAACTCGATTCGATTTGCCATAATTTTTCCCAACTATGTTGTTTTGCGAATTGATTTTTATCGATAAAAATTCCGGCAAATTTCTCTTTTTTTAGTTCATTTATAAAATTTTTAAAACTCATTTTCCAAACTTCTTGTTGCCAAATGATGGCCGAACGACCTGCCATCGCAGGATATGACCAGCGTAAATTTTTCGAATGCAGGTAGCCCACCAAAGAATTGTAATTGTCACCCCTCGCTTCAGGAAAAGTGTAAATCGGCAAAACAAAAATCGCTGATTCTTGCGGTAAAAAATTTTCAATTTTTTCTATAAATTCACGATCAGAAAAAAAGGAATTCTTTATTTTTTCAGACTGAATTTTTTCTGCAGAAACGCGCCCCACTTGATCAAAAATTCCAAACACAAAAACGACCACAATAAAAATTTTAGCAAAAATCTTTTTGTTAAAAATTTTCCTCTCAACAATTTTATCAAAAATTATCGCCACTGCGAATAACGAGAAAAATGCGATAAAAACACAGAATCTGGCATGACTACGGAACATTGGAAATGGCACAGCAATCAGCATTACCAATCCTCCAACCGTTGCAAATAAAACCGAGAGAAGATTAAGACTTGCCAAATCCGAAATTAAATTTTGATTTTTTTCACTAATTGGAAATCGCTTCAAAGTTTTTTGTAGCAAAAGCTTTCCGTCAATTTGGCTTTTTGAAATCAGCCATAACATCAAAAATAAAAATCCTGAAGAACCAATGATTCCTAGGCTAGTTGATCCACTTTCTTTTTCTTGTGATAAACTATCAAACGTTGCTCGGACTTGAGAGAAATAATCCAAATAGTGGTTAGCAACCGGCAAAAATAAATTTACAATTTTAAGAGCATAAAACTCACTTTGATCCACATCCCTATTCGCAACCTGTGAATTAAAGCCGTTCTGAGCTTGATAGATCAGCGTCGGAAAATGAATAAATACCGAAACCATCACTATCGCTACACAAAGAATTATCGCGGAAAAACCATTTTTATTAAAAAATTTTCCAACTCGTAAAGCGCGCAACAACCAAGCAAAAACAAAAATTACGCAGCCATAAAAAATGTAATAGGTTCCACTAACCGCCGCAAAGCAGCCAATAGCAAGGCTAGTCAGGAAAAAATGGTTTGGCGCCAAAGAAAGCTGATTTTTTTTATTGAGTGCCAGCAGAGAAAGTTTATCGGAAGCAATCCACAAACTCACCATCACCAACAGTGGAACAATCGAATAATTAGATAAAAGCAGATGCCATAAATTGCGCGAAAAATGATATGGCAAAAAGGCATATAAAATACTGACAATAATCGCGCTAAAAATACTGATATTAAAACTGCGCAAAGCAACGAAAGACGCGGCTGAAATCAATGCAAAGCTTGTGATAAAAAAGCAGTTCGCAATCAAAAAAATATCCTGCGAAAAATAGGTAAAAAATTTAATGATTAAAAAATTAAACAGCTCGGCGTTAAGAGGAAAATCGTGGAGATAAAATATTTCTTTAAGATGTGGCAAGCCAATATTTTCACTCGAAAAAAACCAACCGCTAACAACAATATTTTTGATCAGAAAAAAATGAAAAAGAGAATCTTCGCCGTAACAAAAAATCGGCTGCCTGAGATCTATTTTCCAAATTTGAAAGATGATTGAAAAAGCTGTTAAAGCCAAAATTGGCGCTGCTGAATAAGCAAAAATATTTTTCCAATTTTTCATTATTTTTTCTGCAAAATCTGATTTTGCGCCATCGCGATAAACTCCTCAACACTCATCACGCTCTGACTTTCTTCCCCAAATTTCCGCACCGAAACCGCCCCACTTTCCGCTTCTTTTTTCCCCACCGCTAAAATGTAGGGAACTTTTTTCAAACTATGTTCGCGGATTTTGTAAGAAATTTTTTGCGAGTCTAGATCCGCTTCCACTCTGAATCCGCAGGCTTTCAACTTTTGCAAAACTTGCGTGGCATATTCGTCGGAATCATTGGTGATTGTGGCGATTACCATTTGCACGGGTGCCAACCAAAGCGGAAATTTTCCGGCGCAATTTTCGATTAAAATTCCGATGAAACGTTCGAAAGTTCCGATGATGGCGCGATGTAGCATCACCGGTCTTTTCCTAGAGCCATCTTGCGCCACGTAACTCGCATCCAATCTTTCCGGCAAAATAAAATCGACTTGGAAAGTGCCGCATTGCCATTCGCGTTTCAACGCGTCGACCAAAGTAAATTCCAATTTCGGTCCGTAAAATGCGCCTTCTCCGGGATTGATTTCGCAAGTTAATCCCGCTTGTTTTACCGCCTCTTCCAACGCTGCTTCAGCCTTATCCCACGTGGCATCAGAACCTGCGCGCTTTTCCGGACGCGTCGAAAATTTTACCTTCACATCTTCAAATCCGAAGTCGTGATAAACTTCTTTGAGCAGCTCACAAAAAGAAATTGTTTCGGAATTAATTTGATGTTCTTCGCAAAAAATATGGGCGTCATCCTGCGTGAATGCTCGCACGCGCATAATTCCGTGCAGCGATCCCGAAGATTCGTTGCGGTGGCAAGAACCAAATTCCGCCATGCGTAGCGGCAATTGGCGATAAGATTTTAGCTCCTGATTAAAAATCTGCACATGGCACGGACAGTTCATGGGCTTGATCGCAAGCATGCGGTCTTCGCTTTCAGCCACGAACATATTTTCGCGAAATTTTTCCCAGTGACCCGATTTTTCCCAAAGAATTTTATCGACGAGTTGCGGCGTTTTTACTTCGACGTAATTATTTTTTTCGAGCTTGCTGCGAATGTAATTTTCGATTTCGCGATAAACGATCCAGCCTTTCGGGTGCCAAAACACTGAGCCCGTAGCCTCTTCCTGAATGTGAAATAAATCGAGCGCGCGGCCGATTTTGCGGTGATCTCTTTTTTCTGCCTCTTCCAAAACATGCAGATAATTTTTCAGCGACTCCTCACTTTCCCAAGCAGTTCCGTAAATACGTTGTAACATCTCATTGCGCGAATCACCGCGCCAGTAGGCTCCCGCCAATTTCATCAATTTAAAATGTTTGACGTGCGAAGTTGATGGCGCATGCGGACCGCGACAAAGATCGATAAAATTTCCTTGGCGGTAGAGCGAAATATCTTCGTTTGCTGGAATCGAAGCGATGAGTTCCGCTTTGTATTTTTCGCCGATCGATTCAAAAAATTTCACCGCATCGTCGCGTTTCAGAACCTCGCGAGTCAGCTTCTCGTCTCGCTTTGCGATCTCACGCATTTTCGCTTCGATCTTTTCTAAATCATCCAAAGCGAAAGGAATTTTGCGCGCGAAGTCGTAGTAAAATCCATTTTCGATTGCCGGTCCGATTGTGACTTGAGTCTCGGGGAACAGCTCTTTCACCGCCTCCGCCATCAAATGCGCCGCATCGTGACGAATAATTTCGAGCGCATCTTTGCCCGATTTCGGCGTGATGATTTCAATTTTTGCATCGCTTTCAATCGCCCGCGAAAGATCGCGCAGCTCACCATTCACCTTGATCGCCAGCGCCACCTTGGCCAAAGAAATCGAAATTGATTTCGCAATTTCTGCGCCGGAAATTCCAAGCGCAAACTCACGCACAGCACCATCCGGAAGAGTAATTTTAATTTGACCTGACATGAATTTCTGAATTGAAAGTTAGGAAATGACTGCTTTGATGCGCCGCCTCAAATTATTTTTCTCCCAGCAAGTTTTCAATCACTCAATCTCGATTCTTCAATTCGCATTGTTTCTCTGAATGTTATGCTGAGCGAGACGCGGGTGAGGCTATGCCAAACCCAGGTAAAAATTTTATAATGG
>CAINKA010000119.1 GCA_903849835.1 uncultured Alphaproteobacteria bacterium | reverse complement strand
TTGAGCTATACCCAATCTGATTCAAGATACCGATCTCAATTTTTATGTCATGCTGAGCCTGTCGAAGCATGATTCAGGTCTCGGTGTCTAGAATCATGCTTCGACAGGCTCAGCATGACATCGCGGTTTTTGTGTTTTTGATTAATCGGCTTCTTCAACTAGAATGGGTATAGATCTATGTCGAACGTGGTCTCCTAACCCGATGACAACAAAACTGGCCATTCGCAACCGCGCCAACTGCAGCTTGGGCTATTTTCATATCAACCGAAAAGCTCGAAATCGATTCAAACGAAGAGGCAGATGATACCTTTTGCGAACTTTTAAAATGGCAAAATTTCTATAGGTAAAGGGAGCGTCCACTACTCCGTGTCAGCTCCCATAATTAATTTTGATTTGAGGCTTCTTTCTCACTAAATTACGTTAACCCTTTGATTTCATTTAACGTCATTCTTTTCCCCTTCATTTCTGTAATTTTTTTAACCTTCCCTATCATCTCTGCACCATACATTTGATATCCCGATTCCTTCACTTCAGCAACCTGCAACAACCCTTCTTTTGTCCAATGCCTAATAGTTGGAACGGTTTGATTTGTTGCTTTGGCAAGCTCGCCGATTTTTAAAAGTTTTTCGTTTTCTGGTTCTTCGGATTTCCCTTCAATTGCTTTGAGATAAATATTTAGTGAGCGATCAACGGCAGCGGCGATTAATTTAAAATAATCATTTTTTGAATCACCTTCGCCATTAACTAGCTGGGGTTTTTCTAAAGATTTAATGTAGGCTAAACGATCATTTTTGCGAATAATCGCAGGTGGAAAACCCTTCATCATTAAAATCATATTCATCAGAAGCCGGCCAGTTCGGCCATTGCCATCAATGAATGGGTGAATGGTAACAAATCGATAATGGGCTTCAGCGGCGAGCTCAGCGGCGTGCATTTTATTTTCTTTTGTTATCCAAGAAAAAAACTCATCCATTAAAGTTTGAACTTTTTTTGGATTTGGCAAAACAACAGCGGAGCCGGAAATTCGCACTGGAACGCGGCGATAAATTCCGGCATTTTCTTTGTCGATTTTGTCTAAAATGATTTCGTGAATTTTTAGGATATCTCTTTCTCTAAGGTCAGATGGTTTGCGTTTGAGTTGCTCTTTGATGAAGTCTAAAGCGGCGGCGGTGTTTGTTGCTTCAAGATGTTCGGTTATGGACTTGCCACCGATTGTTAAACCCTTTTCTACAACCATTGCGGTTTCAGCGCGCGTCAAAGTATTTCCTTCAATTGCGTTGCTGGTGTAGGTTAATTCGGTTCTAAACCATTCTTCCAAATTCTTTACCAGAGCAGTATCGAGAGGTCTGTGCTTATCTAATATTTTCTTTTTTTCGGTTAGTTTTTTGTAATCCATTTTTTACCTTACAGTTTTTAAGATTCATAAACTATAAAGTATAACCTTACGGTTTGCAATAGGTAGATTTTTGCCTTTTAGCAAATGGAGCAAAAAGTTCGTAAACCATATCCACGCACTAGAGCACGTATTCAAACTCACGAGATCCTCTCCCCTGTAGGCCAAGGATGCGACAAAACTGGCCATTCACAACCGCACCACCTGCATCTTCCCCAAAAACTCCACCGGAATTAAATCCTCATTCGTTGCGCTAAAAAAAGTCTGCAGATTCGTTGCGGTAATTTCGGAGAATAAATCTTTTTTTCGCTTGTCGTCGAGATGCGAAACCACTTCGTCGAAAATTAAAATTGTCGGCTGATTTTTGTAGGCGGCGGAAATTAATGAATCTTGTTGCACTTGGAACTTGAATTCACCGTCATTTTGGATACTATCCCAAAACTGATTCAAGAAACTGATCTTTTAGTTTGTCATTGCGAGCGTAGCGCGGCAATCCAGTGGCTGGAACACATGGATTGCCGCGCTACG
>CAINKA010000118.1 GCA_903849835.1 uncultured Alphaproteobacteria bacterium | reverse complement strand
ATTTATGAAAGAAAGTTTAGGTGATTTGCGACAGCCCCATTAATCAAAAGCATAAAAAACCTCAATGTCATGCTGAGCTTGTCGAAGCATGATTCGTGGCACAGTGCCTAGAATCATGCTTCGACACGCTCAGCATGACACTGAAGTTTAATCGACTTCTTCAGTTTGAATGGGTATAGCGCGGTGTTTTACACCCTGAATTTAACGACCTTCATCATCTGGATTTCCAACCGGAATAACTCTGCGATCTCGAAAACATCTTCCCAATATTGTAAGGGAATAATTTATCGCTTCCGATAGGCTTTGATTCATCGACTCATCGCGGTCGATAGAAAATGGATTTTGAGAGTCTTCCTCGAGAAGCGTGATTAATTTTCCTAACTTATATTCCGCATCCCTGATCACTAAATGTCCCTTAGACGTATCTTTCGCAGCCCCGATCACAAGAAGTCTCTTAGACATTACACTCTCCTTCAATTTTAATTTTTAAAATTTTCAAAAAATTTTAACTAAAATTAATTAGCTAGCAGCATACAAACTTTCCCCTTGAGCACAAAAATCCCCCCGCTTAAAAATGCCCTACTAATTCAGTCGGGCATTCCCAAATCCCCTTCCGAATCCCCTTCCAAAATCCCATTCCAAAATCCCCTAGGGGAACCAAAAAATGATCCTCACAACCAAAGCACGCTACGCCGTAATGGCTGTAATCGAAATTGCGGAAGACAAAAACAATCAACCGGTTTCGTTGCTCACAATTTCGCAGCGCCAAAAAATTTCGCTTTCTTACCTCGAGCAAATTTTTGCGCGTTTGAAAAAAGCGGGAATTGTCAACTCGGTCAAGGGTCCCGGCGGCGGTTACGTTTTGGGAAAAAAGCGCGAAAAAATTACGATTGCTGAAATAATCAAGGCCATTGGCGAGTCGGTGAAAATGACACGTTGCACTTCCGAAAAAAAAGGTTGCGTCAGCAGCGGCGTCAAATGCAAGACCCACCACCTTTGGCACGGTTTGGAAAATAAAATTTACGAATATTTAAATTCAATTTCTCTGCGCGATTTATGATTTTTTTTGATCACAACGCCACGACTAGACTAGCTCCACAGGTTCTCGCCAAAATGACCGAGGCCTACCAATTGCCGCTCAACAATTCTTCGAGCCACCAACTCGGACGTCACGCCACCAAGCTGGTTGAGGCTGCGCGCCAAGAATTAAAAAACCTACTCAACGCTGAAAATTACGAAGTGATTTTTACCGGCTCTTCAACTGAGGCCACAAACACCGTAATGTTCGGCACTGACGCCGAAAAAATTTTCTTCAGCGCGATTGAACATTCTTCGGTTTACGAATGTCGCCCTGCCGGAAAAAAAATTGTCGAAATTGCGGCGCTGAAAAATGGGTTGATTGACGTTGCCGATTTGGAGGAAAAACTTCCCCAAGGTGACAAGCCTAGTGAAAAATTCTTAACCTGCGCAATGCTTGCCAACAACGAAACGGGAGCAATTCAACCCGTCGCTGAAATCGCCAAATTAACTCACCAAAAAGGCGGATTATTTCACTGCGATTTAGTGCAAGCGCTCGGAAAAATTCCCGTCGATTTGGAAAAAATTAACGCCGATTTCGCTGCAGTTTCCGCGCACAAATTAAACGGCCCGCAAGGCGTCGGCGCACTTTTGGTTCGCAAAGGATTGGAGATTCACCCACTAATTTTCGGCGGCAAACAAGAGAAGTCGAAACGCGCTGGAACCACGAATATCGCGGGAATTGCCGGTTTTGGTGAGGCGTGCAAATTGGCAACACAAAAAATTTCTGCCTACGAAGAGGTAAAAAAATTACGCGATTTTCTTGAAGCTGAATTACGAAATGTCGGCGGCGAAAATGTAAAAATTTTCTCAGAAAACGTCGCGAGGCTTCCAAACACTAGCTACATCGCTACTCGCAATTGCGACGCTCAAACGCAATTAATTAATTTCGATTTAAATGGAATCTGCGTCAGCGCCGGCCCCGCCTGCTCTTCCGGCACTTCCACCGCCTCCAGAATTTTACAAGCAATGGGAATTTCTCCAGAATTTTCGACCAGCGCAATTCGCGTCAGTTTAGCGCCAGAAAATACTCGCGACGAAGTTGAAAAATTCGTCAAAATCTGGGGCGATTTCTGTAAAAAAAATCAAAATTCGTAAAATCTACAAAGCCGCGCCAAATCTGGCGTAAAGCCAAGTTTTTTGAATTGTCTCCACGTGGAGACAATTCATTTTTCACACAGCAAAAATTTTAAAAAATCGAGACTTACGACTAATGACTTACGACTTACGACTTCCAATCTACCTCGACTACCAAGCCACGACCCCAATGGATCCGCGCGTAATTACCGCCGTCACCGACTGCATGAAAAATGATTTCGGCAATCCGCATTCGCGCACACACAGCCTAGGTTGGAGGGCGGAAGAGCTCGTCGAAATCGCGCGCAAACAAGTGGCCGATTTAATCCACGCTGATCCGAAAGAAATCTTTTTTACCTCGGGCGCGACAGAGTCGAACAACATTGCCGTTAAAGGCGTGGCGCGCTTCTACGGCGCACAAAAAAATCACGTAATCACCGTTGCCACCGAGCACAAATGCGTAATCAATTCCGCGCGCGACCTTGAACAGGAAGGCTTCAACGTCACATTCTTGCCGGTGCAAAAAAACGGATTAATCGACCTCAACCAACTCGAAGCCGCAATCACCGACAAAACTTGTTTAGTCTCGGTAATGGCCGTCAACAACGAGATCGGAGTCATTCAGCCACTCGCAGAAATCGGAAAAATTTGCCGAAAAAAAGGCGCATTTTTTCACACAGATGCAGCACAAGCATTCGGAAAAATTCCGCTCGACGTTGACGCAATGAATCTCGATTTAATGAGCATCTCCGGCCACAAAATCTACGGCCCCAAGGGAATCGGCGCGATTTACATTCGTCGCAAACCACGCGTCCGCATTAAACCAATTTTTTCCGGCGGCGGACAAGAACGCGGGATCCGCTCCGGCACAGTGCCAACGCCACTGGTTGTCGGACTCGGCGTCGCTGCCGCAATCGCCCAAAACGAAATGGAAAAAGATTTCGCCCACATTTCACGTCTCAGCAAAAAACTTTCTGACGGCATTGTGAAGTCAACACACGTCTACCTCAACGGCGATTCCAAAAACCGCTGGCCCGGAAATTTAAACTTCTCCTTCGCCGGAATCGAAGGCGAATCAATGATCATGGCGATCAAAGATTTAGCGGTCTCGAGCGGCTCGGCCTGCACTTCTTCAAGCCTCGAGCCCTCCTACGTTTTGCACTCACTCGGCGTTGAAGACGAACTCGCCCACACCTCCATCCGCTTCGGCATCGGCCGCTTCACCACCGACGAAGAAATCGATTTCGCCATCAATTTACTCAACCAAAAAATCGACAAACTTCGTGCGTTGAGCCCGCTCTGGGAGATGATGCAGGAGGGGGTGGACATCAAAAGTATTAATTGGAAATCGCATTAAAATTAGTCGTAAGTCGCTAGTCGTAAGTCAATCCGAGCGCGGTTTGACTTACGACTTCAAAACCCCGTCCCGCAACAGTCCATAACCAATCAATTTTTTAGAAATGGCCTACTCAAAAAAACTTCTCGACCACTACGAAAACCCACAAAACGTCGGCTCATTCGACAAAGCAGAAAAAAACATCGGCACCGGCCTAGTCGGCGCGCCGGCTTGCGGCGATGTCATGAAATTACAAATTCAGGTTTCGGATGACGGCGTGATTACGGATGCGCGCTTCAAAACCTTTGGCTGTGGCAGTGCCATTGCCTCCAGTTCACTTGCCACCGAATGGATCAAAGGCCAAAAAATTGACGAGGCGGCGAAAATTACTAACTCTCAAATCGCGCAAGAACTCTCTTTGCCGCCGGTGAAAATTCACTGCTCAGTACTTGCGGAAGAGGCGATCAAGGCGGCGATTGAGGATTACAAAAAAAATAAAAATGCAGCTTAGTTTTTCAAATACCGGCAACCCAATCGTCGATTATTTAACAATCACCGACAGCGCTTTGGTGCAAATTAAAGAGCTTCTCGCTGTACGAAAAGAACCGTGCGAAGGAATCAAAGTTAGCGTGCGAACCCGCGGCTGCTCTGGGATGAGCTACACGATCGAATACGCGCTCAAAGAAAAAAACATTTCCAAATTCGACGATGTTGTGATGCGTGACGGCGTGACGGTTTTCATCGATCCGAAGGTCTCAATGTTTTTAATCGGCAGCGAAATGATTTTTAAAACCGACGAAATAAATTCCGGCTTCGACTTCGTGAACCCAAATGAAAAGGGGCGCTGCGGCTGTGGCGAGAGCTTTAAAGTATGAAAAATTTCTTCGAATTATTTTCCTTCCCCGCTGATTTTTTTGTCGACCAAAACGAACTCGAAAAAAAATATTTAGAATTTCAAAACCAGTTTCACCCAGACAAGTCCCAAGGAGAAAAAGGCTCTGACGACATTTCTCTCTCGATCGAAATTAACGCCGCTTACAAAATTTTGTCCGACGATTTTTTGCGCGCTTGCTACATTTTAAAATTAAATGGCGTGGATATTCAAAATGATGAGAGAGCGGTGAAGGTAGATGTGGCAACGTTGGAACGCGTTTTAGAATTGCAGGAAAAAATTGCAGAGTTGGTGGATAAAAATGAAATCGAAGAGCTGCGAGAAAAATTAAATTCGGAAATAAAATTTTTAATTGCGGCAGCGGTGAAATGTTTTGGCAGCAGTGAAATTCAGCTCGCGGCGCAATTTTTGGTGAAGGCGAAATATTTAAAAAAATCGACGGAAGATTTAAAAATTCGGAAACGGAAAATTTAAAACACCATGACAAGCAACATAAAAACCATCGCTAATAATTCCTTCAAAGAATTCCTGCTTTACACGGCGCCAAGCGGCAAGGTGAAGGTCGAAATATTTTTGCGTGACGAAAATATTTGGCTGACGCAAGAAAAAATTGCGCTGCTTTTTGGGGTGCAAAGACCAGCGGTTACCAAGCATTTAAAAAATATTTTTGAAACCAGCGAACTAAAGGAAGAGTCAGTTAGTTCCATTTTAGAACTAACTGCCGCTGACGGAAAAAAATATCAAACCAAGTTCTACAGCCTTGATGCTATTATCTCCGTCGGCTATCGCGTTAACTCAACACAGGCCACACATTTCAGAATTTGGGCGACTGAACGTTTAAAAGAATACATCATCAAGGGCTTTACGATGGATGATGAAAAACTCAAAAATCCGCAAAATATTTTTGGCCAAGATTACTTCGAGGAACAGCTGGCGCGCATTCGCGACATTCGTTCGAGCGAGCGCAGATTCTACCAAAAAATCACCGACATCTATTCGCAATGCAGCGTCGATTACGATAAAAATTCTGAAGAGACAAAAAACTTTTTTGCCACTGTGCAAAATAAATTACACTTCGCCATCACTTCACAAACTGCTGCGGAGCTAATTTATTCAAGGGCTGACAGCGCTAAAGAAAATATGGGATTGACCAATTGGAAAAATTCTCCCGACGGGAAAATCAGAAAATCTGACGTCGCAATCGCTAAAAATTTTTTGAATGAAGATGAGTTGAACCAACTAAATCGCATCGTGACGATGTATTTGGATTACGCCGAAACGCAGGCAAGCAAACGAATTGCGATGAGCATGAAAGACTGGATCTCTAAGCTCGACGCCTTTTTAAAGTTCAACGAAAAAGAAATTTTAACTAATGTTGGCAAGATTTCGGCAGAGATTGCTCAAGCATTTGCAGAAGATGAATTCGAAAAATTTCGCGTGATTTCCGACAAAAATTTTGTCTCGGATTTTGATAAGCAGATCAAAAAACTTACGAAAAAATAATGGCACTCCTCCAAATCCAAGAACCAGGACAAAACCAGTCAGAGCAAGCCACCGCAGAGATAATCATCGGCATTGATTTAGGCACAACCAACTCACTCGTCGCTGTCGTTGAAAACGAAAAAGTAAAATTTCTCGCCGATGAAAATGGCCAAAACATTTTGCCGTCCATCGTGAATTACGATGAAAGTGGAAACGTCTTAGATGTCGGCAACCCACTTACGACTTACGACTTACGACTTACGACTGTCTCTTCCGTAAAGCGCCTCATGGGTAAAGGACGCGATGTACGCGTCGATATCGGCGACAGAAAAATCCGCCCCGAAGAAGTGTCGGCAGAAATTTTAAAAAAATTAAAAAAAATCGCCGAGCAAAACTTAAATACAGAAATACGGAAAGCTGTAATTACGGTTCCGGCTTATTTCGACGAGGCGGCAAAAAATGCCACGAAACTTGCGGCAAATTTGGCGGATTTGGAAGTGGTGAGGCTGGTCAATGAACCCACTGCTGCCGCACTTGCATACGGGCTCGAAAATTCTTCGGAAGGGATTTATTGCGTTTACGATTTGGGTGGCGGGACGTTTGATGTCTCGGTTTTGAAAATGCAGAAAGGTGTTTTTAAAGTGCTTGGCGTTGCGGGAGATAATCAGCTCGGTGGGGATGATTTTGATGAGGCGATTGCGGAAAAGTTGGGTGTGAGTCTGGGAGAGGCGCGGAAGATTAAGGAGGAGTTGTCCTACTCGTCATCCTTGGCCGGAACTTGGAGCAAGACGGGGTTTGTAACCCCGTCTTCACGTTCAGTTCAAACTTTAGGATTACATGAACGTGGGGACGGGGTTACAAACCCCATCCCGCGGCAGGGGATTAAGGAGGAGTTGTCCTCACTTACGACTTACGACTTACGACTTACGACTGCGCTGACACGCACCGAATTCGAAAACCTAATCTCCCCAAAACTCGAAAAAACTTTCACCCTCACCAGCAATCTAATCGACGACCTAGACCTCCAAACCAGCGCCATCAAAGGCGTCATCCTCGTCGGTGGTTCAACACGAATTCCGCTTGTCCGCAAAAAACTCGCAGAAATTTTCGGCGCAGAAAAAATTCTCGACCAGATCGACCCTGACCGCATCGTCGCTGCTGGTGCGGCTTGGCAGGCTTACAACTTGTCAGGCCAAAGGGGGAATAATGGCAAAAATTTACTCCTCGACGTCACCGCGCTTTCACTCGGAATCGAAATGATGGGCGGGATTGTCGACAAAATTATTCCGCGCCATTCAACAATCCCAACGGCTTACAGCAAAGAATTCACGACTTACGCCGACAATCAAACCGGAATGAAATTCCACGTCGTGCAAGGCGAGCGCGAACTTAGCAAAGATTGCCGCTCACTCGCCAATTTCGAAATAAAAAACATCCCCGCGATGAAAGCAGGAATGGCGCGGGTTGCAGTCACTTTCAAAATTGACGCTGACGGATTGCTCACCGTCACCGCCGAAGAAAAATTCACAAAAATAAAACAAGAAATCGAGGTGCGCCCTACTTACTCTTTGGGCGAGGATGAGGTGAAAAAAATGCTGCTCGACTCACTAAAAAATTCGCAAGCCGACATCGAAAATCGCCTCCTCATCGAAGCCGCAACCGAAGCGACTCAAGATGCGGTGATCATCAAAAAAGATTTGGAGAATTTTGTTGGTACAGAAAAAAATTTAATCGCTGAGAAGCTGAAAAATTTGGAAAATGCGATCAAAGAAAAAACCTCGCGAGATGCGATTTTGCTGGCCCAAATGGAGCTCGGAAAAGCCGCGGAAAATTTGGTGTTAGAAAAAGTTAATGCAGTTTTGAAAGAAAAAATCGCGGGGAAAAAAGTGGATGAGGTGTGAATCAAAACATAAAAAAGCAGGACAACATAAAAAAGCAGGACGGAGTTTGTAACTCCGTCCTCACGTTCAGTTCAATCTTGAAACGAAGACATGAACATGAGGACTGGGTTACAAACCCAGTCCTGCAGCGGGTCCTGCGACGGCAGTTTTGAAAGAAAAAATCGCGGGGGAAAAAGTGGATGAGGTGTGAATCAAAACATAAAAAAGCAGGACGGAGTTTGTAACTGCCGTTCTAACGTTCGTTTCCAAACCAAACCTTTTACATGAACATTCGAAACTGAGTCACAAACCAAATCTGGCGTAGGGAGAACATCTTATTGAATCACGCAACACTTGGTGGGCCGCGGCGGCGACACAGAAGTGGGCCGCGGCGGCGGCACAGAAAATGCTGATGGCCCTGATGACGATGCGCCCGCCCTCCTAAGCGACGAACTTGGTAATTCTATTCTTGCTCCTACTGCTCCTACCGCTCCTACTGCTCCTACCTCCGATGCGTCCGCCCTAAGTGGTTCTATTCTTGCTCCTCCTCCTCCTGCTCCTCCTCCTGCTCTTAGCGCCCCTAGCCTAAGCACCTCCCTCCCAAATCTCTCATCCAACTCAGGCTTCTCTCCTTCTGGTATCCCTTCGGTCTTTTCTAATATTAGATTAAGAATTTTAGAAGAGCGAGCATCCTTCATCTCCAACTCCTCTAATCGATAAATTTCTTTCAATATTGGAAATATTATGTTCATAAAATTATCCCTTGTGATTTTAGGATAACTCTTTTCACCGAGTGCGCTTGTGATTAGAGAAAATGATGAATTGCACTTAGAAATTTCTCGTGCGCGCTGACTCGGTTCGCTCAAATGATCATAATGACGATAATTATATATTTCTTTTACGTGTAAAAGCAGCTCCTTGAGCGACTTCACTAGTTCGAATTCTACCGCTACTCTTGACATATTTTTCTCATTTTTTTTAAAGACATTAGTTACCAAAACATTGCCTCCACGCACTTGTTGCGGAGTTCAAAATTATTTCTTCGCCCGTTCGATCCCTTCCAAAATCAACTCCCGCGCCTTTTGCGCGCCTTCGAAGCCTGTCACTTTCACCCATTTTCCTTTTTCCAAATCTTTGTAATGCTCGAAGAAATGTTTGATTTTGGCGATTAGGTTTGCGGGTAATTCTTCGTAAGACTCAACCGCTTCAAACTGCGAGTTCAGCTTCTTGGCGGGCACTGCGAGAATTTTTTCGTCGCCGCCTTTTTCATCTTCCATCATCAAAACTCCGACGGGTTTTACGGCGATTACGGCACCGGGTACGACAGGAAAATCCGAGATCACGAGCACGTCGCACGGATCGCCATCATCCGACAAAGTGTGCGGAATGAAGCCGTAATTGCAGGGGTAATGCATCGGCGTGGCGATGAAGCGATCGACGAAAATCGCGCCGGAATCTTTGTCCATTTCGTATTTCACGGGATCAGCATTCATCGGGCACTCGATGATTACGTTGACTTGGTTTGGGGCGTCTTTGCCGATGGAGATTTTTTCGATGTTCATAAAATTTTGATTTAAGTTTAGGTAAACCCTCTTTGAAAAAGAGGGTGGATGACCGCGTAAGCGGTCAGACGGGTGATTTGCGTGAGACAAGGGAAAATCCTAGTGCCGGACGGGGTTACAAACCACGTCCTGCTCTAGCGACTTACAACTTACAACTAATTAACTTCCACCACCACTGCCCCACCCTGCCCGCCGCCGATGCAGAGGGTTGCGAGACCACGATTTTTTCCGCGACGTTTTAGTTCGCGAAGTAGGTGGATGATGATTCTGGCGCCGGACATTCCGACTGGATGGCCGAGCGCAACACCGCCGCCATTCACGTTTAAAATTTCAGGACTTATTTCGCCCATCGCTTGCGCCATTCCAAAATTTTTCTCGCAGAATTCTTGCGAAGCGAAAGCTCGCGTGCAGCCAATTACTTGGGCGGAGAAGGCTTCGTTGATTTCGATGAGCTCCATGTCTTTCAAGCTAAAACCTGATTTGTCGAAAAGTTTTTTTGTCGCAAAAACTGGGCCGAGCCCCATTCTGCTTGGATCCATCCCTGCGTAAGCAAATTCGCGAATGTAGCCGAGTGGTTCCAAACCGAGCTCTTTCGCTTTCGATTCACGCATCAAAATCGCAAAAGCGGCACCGTCGGTGACTTGCGACGAATTGGCCACTGTCACGGTTCCCGTCACTTTTTCGAAGTAAGGTTTCATCTTCGCCAGCGCATCCAAAGTTTGGCCTTTGCGAATGCCTTCATCCTCTTCAATCATCAGCGAATTTTTTTCGTCATTGTTGAAAACTGGAATAATTTCTTCGCGAAAAATTCCCTTCGCAGTTGCGGCTTCGGCCTTTTGGTGCGAGAGCAGAGAGAACTCGTCTTGCTCTTCGCGAGTGATCTTAAAATCCTTGGCAATATTTTCTGCGGTGCAGCCCATGATCAATCCGGAGATCGGATCAGTGAGGCCTTGAACCAGCCCCACGACTGGCGTGAGGAAGTATGGACGGAAAGTCAAAAGCAGCGAAAGTTTTTGTCCGAAAGTTTTCGCCTTCATTAAATTCACAAAAAGCGCCGTCATTTTTTTGCCGAAAAAAAGCGGAATGTGACTCATCGATTCGACGCCGCCCGCCAAAATAATTTCCGCTTCGCCGTTCAAAATTTTCGAGCAAGAAGTTGTCATCGCTTCCATTCCCGAAGCACAATTTCTGTGCACTGTGAAGGCAGGAACATGCTCAGGAATTCCAGCTTTGAGCGCAATCACGCGCGCAATATTTGCAGCATCCGCAGGATTTGCGACATTGCCAATAATCACCTCGTCAATTTTTTCTGGATCAACTTGCGAACGAATTAAAACTTCTTTGACGATGCGAGCGCCAAGATCATGCGCGGTCAGGTTTTTCATGACTCCGCCAGCTTTGCCCATTGGCGATCTGAAGCCGGAAATAATTGCGATGCGCTCTTTCATAAGTTTTTAAAATTAAGAATTAGAAATTAGTTTATCATCTGAGATATCGACCATTCTTCCGCGTAAAGAATTAGGCAACGCTTCAGCTATTTCAACATTAACAAAATGCCCCGCTAAGCGAGGATGACCTATAAAGTTAACGACACGATTATTTTCTGTTCGGCCT